>CAZVVV010000096.1:0-4049 GCA_964630725.1 uncultured Muribaculaceae bacterium | reverse complement strand
GTTTCTGTTGGTGTTAAAGATTGTAATGTTATGTATACTGATGTATGGGTATCAATGGGAGAAGATGATTCTTTATGGAAAGAAAGAATTAATGATTTAAAGCCATATCAAGTTAATATGGATAAGATTAAACAAGCTAGTTCTAATGTAATATTTTTACATTGTCTACCTTCATTTCATAATACTGATACTAAGATTGGAAAGGATATTTTTGATAAGTTTGGTGTTGGTGAAATGGAAGTTACTGATGAAGTGTTTGAAAGTTCTTACTCAAAGGTTTTTCTTGAGGCAGAGAATAGGATGCATACTATTAAGGCAGTTATGTATGCGACTTTGAAAGATGAGTAAAATACTTATTGCACTTGGGGGTAATGCTTTAGGAAAGAGTCCAAGTGAACAGTTAGAGCTTGTTAAGGGAGTGTCTTCGGTTATTGTTTCTTTAGTGGAAATGGGTAATGAGGTTGTTATTACTCATGGAAATGGTCCTCAAGTAGGGATGATTAATTTAGCTTTTGATAATGATTCTTTAGGATTTAGTATGCCTTTTGCAGAGTGTAATGCTATGAGTGAGGGGTATATTGGTTATCATTTACAACAATCTATTACTAATGAGTTAAAGAAAAGATCTATTAATAAGAATTGTGTTAGTGTTATTACACAAGTTATTGTAGATAAGAATGATAAGGCTTTTTTAGAACCTACTAAACCGATTGGTAATTTTTATACTAAAGAAGAGAGTGAAAGACTTAGTTTAGAAAATAATTATGTTTATAAAGAGGATGCAGGACGTGGTTATAGAAGGGTTGTTGCTTCTCCAGAACCTATTGATATAGTAGAAAAGGAATCAATAAATAGTTTGATTAATGATGGTAATATAGTGATTGCAGTTGGAGGAGGAGGTATTCCTGTTATAAATGATAATGGAATACTTACTGGGGTTGATGCTGTTATAGATAAGGATTTATCTAGTAGTTTACTTGCAAGGCTTATTGAATTTGATATGTTAATTATTTTAACTAATGTAGAAAAGGTTTATTTAAATTATAATGAAGATAATGAAATAGGACTTGATACTCTTTATATAGATGATGCTTTAAAGTATATATCTAATGGTGAGTTTGCTAAAGGTAGTATGCTTCCTAAGATTGAGGCTTGTATTAGTTTTGTTAAAGAGACTAATAAACAAGCTATTATAACTTCATTATTAAGTGCTAAAGATGCCTTAGAGGGTAAGACTGGTACTTTAATAAAATAAAAAATAAAGGAGGATTAAAAATGGCTAGTGATACTAGTAAGACAAATAAGAAAAAAGTAAAAGAAAAGAATAAAAAGTTTATGCTTACATCTTTTTCTATTTTATTTATTCTTATTATTGCTCTTGCGATATTAACTCATTTTTTACCTGTTGCAACTTTTAGTGGAGACGTATTAAATAATGGTAGTGGTGTAGTTCCTGCGAAATTATCAGATGTGTTGATGTCGCCAGTTCTAGGTTTTAAAGATGCAATTGAAGTTGGAATATTCATCTTTATACTAGGAGGTTTCTTAGCAATAGTTTCAAAAACTGGTGCTTTAGAAACTGGGATTAAGGTTTTGGTTAAAAAATTAAAAGGAAAGGAACTTTTACTTATTCCAATTCTTATGTTTATTTTCTCTATTGGAGGAACAACATATGGAATGCTTGAGGAAACAGTTGGTTTTTATGCACTTCTTGCTGCCACTATGGTAGTGGCGGGAATGGATACTATTGTTGCTTCTGCTATTGTGTTACTTGGTGCTGGATCTGGGGTACTTGGTTCTACTATTAACCCATTTGCAGTCGGTGTAGCAGTGGATTCATTACCTGATGGTATTGTTGCTAATCAAGGTGCAATTATACTAATTGGAATATTCTTATGGTTAACATCTCTTTTTATATCAATTATGTTTGTTATGAATTATGCTAAAAAAGTAAAAAGAGATAAGGGTTCTACTTTCTTATCTTTACAAGAACAAAAGATAATGGAAAAGAAATATGGTAAAGAAGAAAAGGAAGTAGATGATGTTAAATTATCTTCAAAACAAAAGTTTACATTAATACTTTTTGCTCTTACTTTTGTAGTTATGATTATAGGATTTATTCCTTGGGAAGATTTTGGTATAACATTATTTAGTAGTACTGGATTATTATCTGGTACACCTCTTGGACAATGGTATTTTAATGAAAGTTCAATGTGGTTCTTTATTATGACTATTATTATTGCTATAGTAAATAGTATAGGTGAAAAGGAAACTGCTAGTACTTTTGTTTCTGGGGCAGCTGATATGATGGGTGTAGTGCTTATTATTGCTGTTGCTCGTGGTGTATCTATTCTTATGGGTGTTACTCATTTAGATAATTATATTATTTATAATGCCGCTGAGGCTTTAAAGAATGTATCAGCAGGACTTTTTGCACCACTTAGTTATTTACTTCATATTGTTTTATCAATACTTGTACCATCTTCATCTGGTCTTGCTACTTTAAGTACTCCAATTATGGGTTCTCTTGCTAATACATTGGGTTATAGTGTTGAGGCTACTATTATGACTATTGTGGCATCAAATGGACTTGTTAATTTGATTACTCCAACTTGTGGTGCTATAATGGGTGGTCTTGCTTTAGCGGGAGTAGAATATTCTACTTGGTTTAAATGGTCACTTAAGGTTGTTCTTACTATTGGTATTGTATCAATGATAATTCTTACTCTTGCTATGGTATTACTTTAAGAATTTATTAAGAATCAATTTAATTATTGATTCTTTTTTATGTTTTTTAAAGTGCAAATTAAATAATCTAAAGTGCAAATATTGCACTTTGGAATTGTTTATTTTTGTAAAAAATGTTATAATATTAATAGATAAAGGAGGTTTTAAATATGAATCAAAAAGATTGGGATTTAGAATTATCTCATTATATAAAAGTGGGGGAGCCTAATGAAACTTTTAAAGCTAAAACTTGGGAGACTGCGATTGGGTTACAAGATGTTGATGGGTTGAAGACTTCTAAATATTTGATTGATACTGCTAAGGAGCATATTGAGGGGAATATTGATATAAAAGAAGTTCGTAATAGAATAAATCAATATTATAAAGTTTTAGGTAATAGAAAAAAAGAAGAAAAAGAAAATACAGAAGAAGCAGATAAGGTTGCTGTTAGAATAACAGAAATATTAAGTGATAAATCATTTAATTTTAATCCTACTGAACTAATAAGTATTCATAAAAGATTGTTTTCTGGTATATATAAACATGCTGGAAAAATAAGAAATTATAATATAGAAAAAGAAGAATGGGTATTAAAAGGTGATTCTGTTATATATGCATCATATGAAACTATTATGGATTCATTAAAATATGATTTTCTTCAAGAAAAAAATTTTTCGTATAAAGATTTATCTTTAGAGGAATCGATTAAGCAATTATGCCGTTTTACCTCTAATATATGGCAAGTTTATCCTTTTTGTGAGGGTAATACCAGAACAACTGCAGTATTTATTATTAAGTATTTAAGAACATTTGGTTTTGATATTAATGATGATGTGTTTGCTAAAAACTCATTGTATTTTAGAAACTCATTAGTAAGAGCTAACTATAAAAAGTTTGATAGTAATATTTTTGAGGATATTTCATTTTTGGAAAAGTTTTTTTATAATTTGTTAACGGATTCTAAGTATAAACTAGAAAATAAGTATTTACATATTGATTATGATCAAGATTTAAGAGATGATTTAAAGTATAATGATCATACTTTAGAGGAACAAGCAATTATAAATATTATTAGTAATAATCCTATGATAAAACAAGAAGAAATTGCTAATATGATTAATAAATCTTTAAGAACTGTTAAAACAAGAATGAATGAGATGCAATATAAAGGGTTGATTGCTAGAAAGAATGGTAAACGTAATGGTGAGTGGATAATTTTATAAGAATAAGGAGTCAATAAAGACTCTTTTTATTTTTGTAAAAAAATAAAAAAATTAGCACTCATGTATTGACAATGCTAACATATAATATTATAATGGTAT
>CAZVVV010000095.1:0-4151 GCA_964630725.1 uncultured Muribaculaceae bacterium | reverse complement strand
GATGAAAAAAATAAGTTAGAACATAGTGCTAAAAAATTACTTGCAGAATATAAGACAAACGGCGTAGATTATTTGGTTACAGAAATAGATGATGATTATGTAATGCTAAAAAACCAAAAAACAGGTTTAGAATTTGAATCGTGCGATTTTAAAAAAGAAGTTTTTGATTCTCTATATGAAGGTGCTATGTTAACCTGCAAATATGGTGAATATGTTTTTAAAGAATAATTGAAGTTAAAAAAGTTTTGGTATATAATATTGTAAAATATTGGTAGGAGTAATTAAATGAAGAAGAAAAATATTTTTAATAAAATAATTGGATTTATAATAATTATACTATTATGTACTTTTCTAGGATTATTATCATATTTCCAGAATAGACCACTAATAGAGATAAACGAAGATATATTAAGAGTCTATTATTTTGATGTAGGACAAGCAGATTGTACTTTAGTTGTAAATAATGGTCAAACTATGTTAATAGATGGCGGAAATGAAGCAGATAGTGAAAAAATAATTGATTATATGAAAAATAATTTAGGTGTATCAAAATTGGATTATGTTGTTGCTACTCATCCAGATATGGATCATATAGCAGGTTTAGATAAGATTATACTTGCTTTTGATGCTGGCTGTATTTATATGCCTATAACAGACAAATCAAATAAAGAAATGAATGAATTATATAATGCAATAGAAAATAGAACTGTTATAAATCCTACTGCATCAGATTATTTTTATCTAGGAAATTCTAAATGTACAATATTGAATTCTGGAGATACTTCAGAAGTATCAGAGAATAATTCTTCAATTGTATTACAATTAGATTATGGAGAAACAAATTGTTTATTTATGGGCGATGCTGAAAAAGAAGTTGAAGAAAAAGTTACATGGAATGATATTGATGTTTTAAAAGTATCTCATCATGGCTCAAGTGATGCTACAAGTCAAACATTTCTTGAAACTGTTAAACCAGAATATTCTATTATTTCTGTAGGTGCCAATAATAGTCATAATCATCCTTCTAGTGAAACTTTAAAAAGACTAGAGTCAGTAAATTCTAAAATCTATAGAACAGATGAAGATGGTACAATAATATTAATTAGTGATGGCAAAGATTATTATTTTGATTTTGATAAAACCAGTTTAGATGGAAATAAATAATTAAGAATTATAAATTGATTTTTACTAGAAATCAATTTTTCACAAAATTAGTGCAGGATAAAAACATGAAATAATTTTTTGACACTACTTAAATTCAGTTATATCAATAGATATAAGTATTTTATGATATAAAAATACGCTATAAGCATTGAAAATACTGTGTTTTTAAATTTGCATAAATTTTTCTAAAATTTTGATATTGAAAAATCAACGTTTTCTAAAATTTAAATTCTATAAAATAACATTTAGCATAAAAACGTAATTTTAAGATTAAAAAACTTTATACTACTTGATAATACTCAATTACAAAAGTTAGAAAAATTTTTTCATGTTTTTGACCTGAAATTAGTGAAAATATCTTGATTTTCGCCGAGAATTATGGTATAAATATATTGAGCGGTATCCAAGAAACTTTCGAAGCCTTGGGTCATTTTTTTATATAAAAGGAGTTTCTAAATGAAAGAATGTTTTTAGAGATGTTTTTGGTAAGTGTCCCTAAAAACAAATAATTTTTGAATAAAATATAATAATACACTTTCTCGTAAATATAATAAAATATACGAGAAAGTGTAAGTAATTAAAGATGATTTTAGTGCCAGTTAGTGCGCCAATTTTTGGCGTGTTATTTTTATATTCAAATAGCTTTTCTCTCTGACTGTCTAAAAGCAAATAACCTTTAGAACAAGTCTAAAGGTTATTTGTAAATCAACTTGACCGTCTTTCAGGTCGAAATGTCTTATTAACTTGAGTGTATTTCAACTCGAAACAGAATTCCTTCTGTTAATAATATTATACTCAATTTATTTAAAAAAATCAACAAAAATTAATAATATTTATACTAAAATTAATATTTTTAATATAAATATTATATTTTTTATATTAAAAATTATTCTAATTTAGTACAATTTAGCCTATTTTAGCGTAGTTTGTAAAAACTTTTGTTTTTTTTATGGAAAATAATTACTTTATATGCTATTATATATACAACAAAATAACTTTAGGAGGTTTCACTTTGAATATTAATGATGAACTAAATAAATTAAACAAAAATCAAAAACAAGAATTAGAAAAATGGTTTGCAGAACAAATATATAAATTAAATAAAGTTAATAAAAACGACCAACTAAACTATGTACCATATGTAACTAGAAAGCAAGTAGTGTGGGTTGATTTTGGTGTAAATATAGGACAAGAATTAAATCATTCTCATCCAGCAGTTGTTTTATATTCAAGACCAAATGTTGGAACTGTATTAGTAGCTCCATTAACAAGTAAACAAAATGATTCTGATGTAGTTATCGATATAGGTGAGATAGAAAATTTTGAAGGATTTTCTTATTGCAAAATAGACCAATTAAGAGCAGTTAGTAAACTTAGAATACAAACTAAGAAACACGAAGGGAAATATTATAATAATCTAAATTTAAAAACTGGAGTATATTCTAATCCAGAAGTAAGTACTGAACAAATAAACTTAATAGATAAAGCTATTCAAGAATTAAAATATAAGTCTAAATAATTATTTTTATAAAATTGGAGATATTGTATGAAAATAAGATGTTTAAAATGTAATGATATAATTGAATCTATGAGCCTTCACGATAGTAAAGCAGTTGATGCTAGTAAAAGATTTTAATTTATCATTATCATGCGGATACAAAATACTATTCAAACGGATATACACAAAATATCCATAAAGTTATTGACCCTCTATTTTTAGATAGTTTAACAGAAGAGTTACAAGAAATAAAACAAATATCTGTTGTAAAAACTAAAAAGAAAAGATTAGAAGAATTCCAAAACAAATTAGCTTCTTTGAAATTCCTAGACCCTGCTTGTGGTAGTGGAAACTTCTTGACTGAAACATATCTTTCTTTAAGAAAATTAGAGAATGAAACTATATCTGAACTTACAGGTGGTCAAATATTATTTGGAGATGAAAGTTTTTCTCCTATTAAAGTTTCTATTGGTCAATTTTATGGAATAGAAATAAATGACTTTGCAGTAACAGTTGCAAAAACTGCTCTTTGGATTGCAGAAAGTCAAATGATGAAAGAAACCGAAAATATTTTACATATAAATTTAGATTTCTTACCTTTGAAATCTTACACAAATATAACTGAAGGCAATGCTTTAAGGATCAATTGGAATGATGTTATTCCAAAAGAAGAACTAAATTATATAATGGGTAATCCTCCATTTGTTGGTTCTAGAATAATGAATAAAGAACAAAAAAATGATTTAATAGAAGTATTAGGAAATATAAAAGGTTCAGGAAATTTAGATTATGTATCAAGCTGGTATTATAAAGCAAGCTTATTTATACAAGATACAAATATTAAATGTGCATTTGTATCTACAAATTCTATATCACAGGGAGAACAAGTAGCAATCTTATGGAAAGAATTATTTATTAAACATAAGATTTTCATTAATTTTGCTTACAGAACTTTTATATGGGATAGCGAGGCTCATTTAAAAGCTCATGTACATTGCGTTATAATTGGTTTTTCCTTAATAAATAGTGATGATAAATATATTTTTTTAGAAGAAAACAAAAAACAAAAGGCTATTAATATTAATGGATATTTGCTAGATGCTGACAATGTTTTTATAGAAAATATCAATTATCAAATATCTAATGCACCTTCTATAGGTATGGGAAATCAGCCAATTGATAATGGCAACTATTTGTTTACAAAAGAACAAATGCAAGAGTTTATAAAACGCGAACCAAACTCTGCGAAATATTTTGTTCCTTGGATTGGGTCTCATGAATTTATTAATCGTTATACAAGATACTGTCTATTACTAAAACAATGCCAACCTGATGAATTAAGGAAAATGCCAGAGTGTTTAAAAAGAATTGAAGCTGTAAAGCAATTTAGACTTAACTCCAAAAGTAATGCAACTAAAAAATTAGCTGAATCGCCATTAGAATTTAATCACACAAATATTCCTACTTCAAATTATATTGTTATTTCTGA
>CAZVVV010000094.1:0-4151 GCA_964630725.1 uncultured Muribaculaceae bacterium | reverse complement strand
GATTTTTATATCTTTTGATTTGATCAAAAGCTTCTTTCATATCAATTCCTCTTCGTTTAAGTTCAATTTGAACTAGAGGAAGTCCATTTATTAATATAGTAACATCATATCTATTTACAAACTTTCCTTCAACAGTTGTTTGATGAGTTACTTGAAAAGTATTTTTACACCATTCTTTAGTATTAAATAATTCAATATAAACAATTTTTCCATCATCTCTAGTTATATCTTGTTTTTGTCTTAATTCTTTAGCAGATTGAAAAATACTTTTTCCAGAAATCTTAATCATTAACTTTTCAAATTCTTTATCTGATAAATCTTTACCTTCTAAAGCTATTCTGTTATGTAAATTAATTTGTTCTCTAAAATTATTTTCTAATTCTTCTACATTATTTATTTCAACATAGTTATATCCCTGTTTTCTCAATTGATCTATCATTCTATCTTCAAGTTTTTTTTCACTTTCAATTGTGGACATCTTAATACACCTCTATTTCATTCATCTATAATTATACCATAAAAAGTGTAAATTTACATTATAAACAAAAGAAAAAGTCCAGATATAAACTGAACTTATTATTTTAAATTTTTTTCATAACTCTGTTTTAATATATTTTTAACATACTCTAAATCAGAGTCTTGATTAACAATAATATATCTATCATGAGTCCATTGATAACTTTCAGCAAGTTCTCCTACCATTTCCTTTGGATCATCATAATCACCAGTCATAAGAACATATTTTAAACTATTCTTCTGAAACCATAGTTCTATAAAGTTTTTACCATAATAATATGATAAATATACAGATGTCGTATTCTTCTTAATATCATTATTTAAAGACATTACATATTCATCTAATTTTTTATAAATATCCATTATTTCACTACTTGTATTATTTGAAATTTTATTAAATTGATTCTCATCATATATAACTTCTCTTAAGGATGTATTTTCCACTTCTTTATTTTCAGGAATGGTAACATCAATTTCAGCATCTTCATCTTTAATCATAAAATCTAATCCAAGCATTTTAATTCTATCAGCCCTATTAGGAACTATAAAATCATATTGTCTTTCCATAAATGAAATCATCTTTAATCCACGATTTAAAATTTCTTCTGGAGTCCATTCTAAACTTTTTGCAACTTGCATTTCAGAATGAGAACCATTTTCATATCCTCTTGTTCTATCTAATCCTTGTTTTTTATCTACAAAGGAATAATTTTGTAATTTAATATTTATACTTAATGACAGTGGTAATAAATTACCTAAAGAACCATTTAAATATTTTCTTTGATTTTCTGTATAATTACCAAATCTTTCTACCCAATACCCATTAGTATCTGTTTGAGGATAAATATGTTCGATAGATACTTTATCTTTATCATCTTTTTTAAATAAATTTTCAGGATATATTTTTTGATTGGCTTGATTGTTCATAAGATATAATTCATATTCATACAAGAAATATGTTTTTGCAGGCCATGAATAATATCCTTTATAGTTTTTAAATAATCTATTTATATTATTTAAAATAGCATTCATGTTAGCAACTTTATTATCACTTAAATAATCAATTTTGTCTAATTCTTCATTTACTTCCTCTAAAGTAACTTCGTTAATATAAAACTTATGTGCTAAATTCCAAAAGAAACTGTTTTTATAAGTAGATTGATAATTAACTAATCTAAAGTGTAAGAATATAAATCTTTCTATCTTTTTTAAAGTATTTACTTTATCAGATTCAGTAATCTCTTTTTTAGATAGTAATACTGTTATTAATGGTTTAAAATAAACAAATTGTAATCTATTTAACTTTTGTAGCATTGATTTAACTTCACTACTAGATTCATATTCATCAGGATTTTGAACAATATACCAATAAGGAATTAAAGACTTCATACTATTAATATATTTACTAATACTTCCTAAAGTCAATTTTTCCTTTTTATTTTCAGTTATATTTTCATTACTAATTTCTATTTCTGAAACATCTAAATTATCCATATTTAAGTCATCATTATTTTCTTCTTGAGTTTTAATAATATATTTATCAGAAATATTATTTTGATTAAAATAATCATTTAATAAGAATGATGAATATGTAACTTTGTTAGACCTTGTATAACCAAAATATATAATCCAATGATCTTGTAAGAAATCTTCATCACTTAATGCTTTTAATTTATTTTTACCTAAATAACCATAAACATCTTTCCACGTATTATTAATATTTTTTCTAATAGCATTTTTATTATCTTCTTCATCAGCAAATATAGTAGATAAATATATTAATCTATTTTTTAGAAGTTCTAGATTAGATAATCTTTTACCTCTGTTATTCATTGTTTCAAAAGCTACAAACACATTAAAATCATTATCTATATAATACATATTAAATTTTAACTTTTGTGTAATCTTTTTAAATATATCTTCAATAGAATGAATACCATTTTTATTAAATTCTTCTTCAAGTTTTTCAGAAAAGAATCTTTTAGCATTTTCAAGATTTAAAGTATAAAATGTTTCACTTAACAATCCAGAGTTAGGTTCTCCTAATATTTTATGTTTAAAGAATTCATAACTAGGGTTATCTACTTCATATCCAAACTTAAATGTTTTTATTATATCTGCTGAATCAGGTTTTGTTATAACTAAAAAATCTTCTTCTATTTTATTAAGTGGAATACTATTAATAAATATTTGATTCATTTCTTTGTCTGGATTATTTCTTTTGTAAAATGAAACAATTTCATTAATTAAAATAATAAATGTAGTTAGTCTTTGTTGCCCATCAACGACATGAAAAGCATTATAATTCCAATTATCCAATAACCATCTTTCATCATTCCATTTTTCATCACTAGTATATTCTCTATCTAATTTTTTTAAAGAAATCATGCCTGTATAATGGTCTCTATTTGGGAGTAAATTTAAAATATCACTCCAAAATTCTTCTAATTGTAATTCTCCCCATGAATATCCTCTTTGATAATCTGGTATTCTAAATATTGTTCTATTAAATAAATCAGTCAATGATAATAAGTCATTCATTTATATCTCACCTCTATTTTTATCTTCCAATAATATCCCAAGCAGTAATAATTCCTATAACTTTTTCTGTTTCTTTACCATTTTGAGTAATCATTACACAAGATAATTTATTTTTATTTTTAAATTCACTGATAAATTCATTTACAACATCATCATATAAATTATCTTTTGCAACAAACTTAACTATTTCTTTAGAAAATTTAATATCTATACATTTTTTAATATCATTAAATGTAGTATTCTCATCAACTTCAATAATTTTATCTTCAAGAATATATTGAAATAATGAATTTTCACTAAATATACCTACCAAATGCTTATTTGTTTCATCATAAATTGGTATATGAGTATAACTTTTCTCATTCATATCATTCATTGTATTCATAACATTGTCATTCAATGTTTTTGAATAAATATTTAATGTTGCTTTATTAGAAACTTTATAGGGATGTTTTACTTCTTCAACAATTTTCTCTAATTTTGTAATTGTCTCATCAGTTATTAAATAATAATTATCATTTATATTATGAGAATTTATATTTCTTAATCTTCTACAAAAATCAATGAAACTATCATCTCTTATGTATGGATTAATTCTTTTAGATTTCAGTTCTTTAATACATTCATCTAAATTTAATCTATCATTGCCTACTTTTTTTCTTGTAGCAACTTCAAATTCAAGAAATAATTTTCTAAACTTTTCTATATTATTCACTATATCACCACCATTATTTTAAATTTAATAGATTTATTATCTTTTTAAATTCTTCTATCGTTTTTACTTTATCATTTTCTTTCATTAAATAACATTGAGTAGCACTTTCAATTATCATTATTTCCTTTTTTTTCAAACAAATTCCAAAAGGATAATCACTGTTCACCATATATTCTCTTATAAAATTTATATTATCTTTAAAACCTAAATCATGCATATAATTGTAAAACATTCCTCTTTCAATTACTCCATGAGCTGTTATTAAATAATCAACAGAATCCATATTTTTACACTCCTTTATTTTATTACATTTCATTTATTAACACATCAAATTGTCTTCTTTCTAAATTAAAATTATATATTGTATATTGTAAACATA
>CAZVVV010000093.1:0-4171 GCA_964630725.1 uncultured Muribaculaceae bacterium | reverse complement strand
AGAGCATCTGCGATTTGTACTAAAACTGATACAACACTTGTTGCTTCAGTATCACCATGATGTGATGCTATGGCATTAATTACAACAGGATGTTCTTTATATTTCTTAGCAATATTTACTCCAATTTCAACATGACTTCCTTCAACTTCATGATCAATAGCTTTACCAATATCATGTAAAAGTCCTGCACGTTTAGCAAGTGCTACATTTTCTCCAAGTTCAGAGGCCATAATTCCCGCTAAATGAGCAACTTCAAGTGAATGTTTTAAAGCATTTTGACCATAACTAGTCCTAAAATGAAGTTTACCAATTATTTCAATTAAATCATTATCTATTTTTGTAAGTCCTAATTCAAAAATAGCAGCATTACCCATTTCAATAATTTTTTGTTTCATTTCGCGAACTGTTTTATCATATATTTCTTCAATTCTAGTTGGATGTATTCTTCCATCTTTTATTAATTCTTCAATTGTTATTTTAGCTATTTCTCTTCTTAAAGGATCAAATGATGAAATAACAATAGCTTCAGGTGTATCATCAATTATTAGATCAACACCTGTTATTGATTCAATTGTTCTAATATTTCTTCCTTCTCTACCAATAATTCTTCCCTTCATTTCATTATTAGGAAGCTCAATAGTAGAAACAGTTTGTTCATTAGAAACATCTGATGCATATTTTTGCATAGATAACACTAACATTTCTTTAGCTTTCTTATCACTAACTAACTTAGCTTCATCCTCACGTTCTTTGATATAAGATACAATTTCATTTGATATATCTTCCTCAACTTTTTTCATAATCAAATCTTTTGCCTTTTCTTTATCAAGACCACTTATTTTTGAAAGCAAATCAATTTGTTCTTGTTTTAACTTGTCCATTTCTTCTTGATCACTTTGAATCTTCTTTTGCTTTTCACCAATTTTTTCTTCACGTTCATCAAGTAATTGTTCTCTTTTTTGAAAAGTTTCATCCCTCTTATCCATATTTCTTTCTCTTTGAATAAGGCGATCTTCTTGATCTTTAATTTCAGATTTTTTTTCTTTAATTTCTTTATCTAATTCATTCTTTAATCTTTGTTTTTCTTCTTTTGCCTCAAAAAGCATATCTCTTTTTACTTTTTCTGCTTCTTTTTTAGCTTTTTCTGTTAAAATATCAATCTTTTTAACAGCATTAGATACTCTTATAAAATTAATTAGAACAGAAAGTCCTACTCCTAAAACTAATCCAATCATGATCATTAAAATGGAAAGTATTGTTTTACTCATACTATACCTCCATTAAAATTATTTATGTTAACATACTATATAAATATTACTTAACACTATCTTTATTTTATATTTGTATTATCTTTTTGTCAAGTAGGAAATAATAAAGAAAAAAGAACCATTATTTTTGGTTCAATGCATTTAATAAATTAACTTTAAACATATCTTTATCAGCATTAGTATTAGAAATCATAACACCTTTATATGTTCCAAGTTCACTACGATGTCCTTCATCTAATATATCTTCTGGAGTAATAGTAACAAGTAATACAATATTCTTATCTAAATATGCAGTATAATGTAGTACTATATCACCATGTACTTTAGAAAATAATGCATCAGTAGGTAACTTTAACTCATATTCTTGAGTATTATCTTTCTTAGATTCTTTAACCATCTTACCTAAGAACTTACCTTCTCTAATTGATGGATAAAACTCAAATTGTAATTTCTTATAAGCAAGCATGTTATACTTTCTAACTGATCTTTCTCTTTTTCTAAATTCATTTTCGTTAACATATTCAAAATGATAACTTATTCTTTTATTTTCCATAATATAACCCCCAAACTTCTTTCTACTATGGTATCTCAATTAAGTGTTTAAATTATAGCACATTTTTTCGCTTTTGTCAACAATTTTTTAATAACCCCCTATATTAAAACTATTGATCTTTTCTGTTTTTAATCTATCAAACATTTTCTTTACTTTATCATAACATTCTATCTTATCTTTAGGACTAATTCTATCAAATATAATACAACTACTTTCAAAATCAATTAACTTAACATCAAGTGAATCATTAACTAAAAAGTTATATTCATGTATATCTAAATATAATATTCCATTATTAAGTAGTTCCTCAATTATACATAAAACTTTATTATAAAGTAATCCAATATTATCATTATTAACTGCATCATATAAAGAAATATAATTCTTATATAGTTTAATTACTTGTCCAATACATCTTCTTTTACAAGATACTACTCCGACAGGAAAATCAGTGTTTTTAATATTACTTTGTCTTAAAACTAAACCAGATACCATTTCTTCAATATTATATGATTCTCTCATTTTATTTAATAGATTCTTATCAATCTTAAAACCAAGGTTATCTTTTATAGAATATATAAGAGTATTAGTATCTTCAAAAAAGATTTTAGACTTATCAAATACAAAATCATTATCAATAACATAATTATCTATATCATAACTCTTATGTATCTTATTAGTAAAACTATTCTCTTTATTCACTATATCACCTTCTTTTAAAGTGTCTAAATTATACCATAAAGTAAATAATAAGTCAATAAAAAACACCTATATAATGGTGTTTATAACCTCTAAAAGAGATACCTTATCTACATCATACCATAAAATATCATTAAACTGATTATTAAAGAAAGTATATTGTCTTTTAGCATAATTCCTAGATCTTTTTTTTATCAAAGAAATAGCTTCTTCCTTAGTAATTTCTCCTTTAAAATAAGAATAAAACTCTTTATATCCGATCGCAGTATTAACTACTTTAGAATTAATATTCTTATCATATAAATTTCTAACTTCTTCTTCTAAACCTAAATTTATCATTAAATCTACTCTATCATTAATTATTTCATATAAATGAGTTCTATTTCTAGTAAGTCCAATAAGTTTAAAATCATATAATTTTTTATTCTTATTATCTTTATTATCAAAAGTATAATCATATAAAAGAGCTTTTAAATATAAACCAGTTCCACCTACTATTACAACATTCTTACCCTCACTAAGAAGTTTATTAAGTATTTTTCTTGATTCTTTTTGATACTCATAAACAGAATAATTATCTAAAACACTAACATTATCAATTAAATGATGAACAATTCCTTTTTTTTCTTCATCTTTAATCTTAGCTACTCCGATTGATAACTCTTTATATACTTGTTGACTATCACAATTAATAATTTCTGCATTAAGTTTCTTAGCAAGCATAATACTAAGTTTAGTCTTACCAACACCAGTTGGTCCAATAATAGCATATATCATAACTATCATCCCTTAACAATACTTTTTATTACTAAGAGAAATTAAATAACTATACATTCCCCTTAAAACATGACAAATTGTATCATAATACGAACAAAATGTCAATAACCTAGAGAGAACCAAGATGCACGGCGTTAGAGCTATTGTTGTAGTTTTTCATAACTAATTAACCACGTCAGACACAGTTAAGTGAAAAGGGTCTCGTCAGTCTACGGCGCCAAACACCACGGCGCGAGACGAGAAGTAGCTGATCGCAGTACCAAAATTACCGCCGAATGCAAACACGCCTGCATTAGAACTAGCATCGTAACTTCCACCACGGTAGAACCAGAAACTGGAGACATACGGAAAGCTGGCGTAATCTGAATACCAGTTACCATATACTCCTGTTGGTGCCATTTCTTTCGTTGCATCTCCTAGTTTTCCTCTTGTATATTCTGTATTACTTGTTCCATAACTATATTTATCATAATATTTCTTACTTGGGAAAGAATATGTACCTGTAAATGATGCTTCATCTTTATATAAGATTCCTGTAAATGATGAATTCCAATTGTTTGATGTTGACCATCCACTCATTTGTTGTCCATTACTATATACCATGTTGCCCATTGCATATTCAGATGAGCCACCACTCATATCATATACTCCATATACATTTCCTGTTGTACTTGCACTTTGTCCTAATGTTGTATTATATGCATTACATGTTGAACTGCTTGATGTAGAGCTACTACTTTTTGGTCCACATCCTGTTGTATATGTGCTTGCACTATTTATTGATATTTCTTTATTTACTCCATATTTACTATGTGATAGGTATGCTACTGCTCCCCATTCCATATTCTTTATCATATGTGTTTCATCTGTTGTT
>CAZVVV010000092.1:0-4292 GCA_964630725.1 uncultured Muribaculaceae bacterium | reverse complement strand
GCAAAGTAACTGACGAGACGGAAGCTACTTATACGAAGTTCTTAGAGAACGCAGCCGACCGAGCACAAAAGCTCGGCGCAAGTTTGACAGATGTTGTAAGCTCAACTTCAGACTTTGCGAGACTTGGATCAAAAAGGTTCCCTCTTATGGTGACATAGGAGTGAAAAAGCAACTCAAAACGGGGAAACTCCAGAAGTGGACAATCCCGTGGGTAAGACTATGCTTAGCATAGATCCCGTAACGATCACAGAATAAGTAGTAATACTTATTCGTATGTTGCTCATCTTTTTTTTGAAGAAGATGAAGGTATGATCTGCTCTGCAAATATAACTTAAAAATGAAATTGCAGAGGCAGGCGGAAACGACCTGCCCCTTTTATTGTGCGTAAAAGAGTAACAAATAGGATAGTCTCACAGATGCAACAACGCTGTCAGATGCAGCAACGATCTATCTCAACGTAGGGGATAAAAATATGTCCTCTTCTATAGTGATATAGAAGTAATAAAGTTGGCTTTTATCGGGAAAACCCTGGAAGCAGGCAATTCCGAGGATAAGGCTTGATTTGTAAATCAAGAATCCGTAACGACCGAGTGATGATATGAGCAATTATATTATCCACGCCAACCATCTTATTTGTAAGATGAAGATACAGTCTGGTCTGCAAATATAACTTAAAAATGAAATTGCAGAGGTAGGCAGAAATGACCTACCCCTCCCCTCTAATTGGGAGAGTAACAAATCGGACGTTGAAGATATTGATCAAGCAACAGAGTCAATAATTTCGACGATGCAGGGCTATGGCATTGCCGCGTCAAATGTAATGGAAATTGTTGACAAATTTAACGAAGTTGCAAACCGGATGCCGACATCCGCTGGCGATATTGGTGAAGGACTTAAGCGTTCAGCGTCGGCGTTGGCAACCGCCGGCAATGATTTGGATGAAAGTATTGCACTTTTTACGGCTGGACAAGCGGTAGTACAGGACGCCGATTCATTAGGAACGGTACTTAAAACAACTTCAATGCGTATTAGGGGTAATTTTTGTGCCCATTATAGAGAAATCTATAACCCACTGACGCAATATAAAAAAGTGGCATGACAACTATATAAGTCAAAATGTTAAAGGCAACACTAGACTTAGGAAAGATTATGAGGTAGAGAAATGGAAAACTTCACACAATTATGTGAAGATTTTGGCATAGAAATTATTGATTATAAAACATCAAAAAATATTATATGCCGAGATAATAAAGGTTATAAATATAAAATTGTTGAGGCTAATTTTTCAAAAAGAAAAAAGCTGCCCTTGTTATTTAAAGGAAATCCTTTTGCAATAGAAAATATCAAACAATATTTAGTGGAGGTAAATTCTCCACTATTTTTATTATCTGAAGAATATAAAGATGTTAAAACAAAATTAGAGTTTGGTTGCTCTTGTCATCCAGATAAAACTCAATGGCATACATTAGAAACAATTAGAGGCAACTGTGGGCGTTGCGTTTATGAGTCACGAAGAAAGACTGGGAATTTAATTTCACAAGAAGAAATAATTGAAATATGTAATCAAAAGGGATTAATATATCAACGGCATTATTTGGATCACGTTACTGGTAAGGGTACTATGGTGGAATTTATATGTCCTAATCATAAAGATAAAGGCATTCAAATTAAATCTTGGCAAAAACTCAAGAATGGAGTAAAAGTGTGCCCATATTGTATAGGAAGATATAAGACTACAGATGACTTTAAAAAAGAAATAAAAACAATTAATCCTAATGTTTTAGTAACAGGAGAATATGCCGGATGTGAAATTCCCATTGATTGCACTTGCCTTATCTGCGGACACAAATGGAGTCCTATCGCACGTAGTTTGAGACAAAGTGGTTGTCCTATTTGTGCTATAAAACACCACGGTGACGGGCGTAGAGTTTCGAGAGAGCAATTTATAGATAAATTGTCAATATCACAACCTACGCTAGAGCTCGTTGGAGATTATACTGGCAGTCATGAATTAGCAACTTTTAAATGTAAAATTCACAACAATGAATTTATTTCATATCCTGCAAATATTTTGAATGAATCCTCTCATTGTCCTATGTGTCGAACAGAAGATAATTGCAGCTTAGGAGAAAAGAAAGTTAGAAATTATCTTGAAGCAAATCAAATTCCCTATGATACTGAACACATATTTCCTGATTGTAGATATATTTTACCATTAAAATTTGATTTTTATATTCCATCTATGAACACCTGTATAGAATATGATGGGCAACAACATTTTGAAGGATTTAAATTTCACGGAGAAACGAATGAAACTGTTAATGCGGCATTTAAAGAACGTCAAATTCGTGATGGCATTAAAAACGATTATTGCAAGATCCATAATATTAATTTAATTCGTATTCCTTATTGGGAATTTAGAAACATTGATAGTTTTTTGGACGATAAATTAAAACCTTATTTAGAAAATATCTCATAAAATCCTCAGAGACTGCGGGGTGCTAATGGTAACACTAGCACTGAAGTTGTCCTCCCTGTTTTAATGCGAGAGTGATATACAGTCCAAACTCACACTATAAGCCTTATTTAAAATAAAATGTGAGAGTTAGCCAGAAATGACTAGCCGCCACATATGTGTGGTCAGTACCCTATGTTCCGAGGGGAAAGTAATAGAATGGCAAAAACAGAATTAGAGGAAGCCGATTTAGACACAGAAAACATGGCTGAATCTACCTCTGAATTGCGTTCGGAACTCATGGCGTTGACTGGTGGTTTCGACATTATGGAAGATGGCGGAGAAACCTTTAAGTCGACTTATGAAATCTTAGAAGGAATTGCTAACGTATGGGATGATCTTACAGACGTATCCCGCGCCAACATTTTAGAGGTTTTAGCCGGGAAACGAAATGGCAACGCCCTTTCTGCTATCCTTTCTAATTTTGAAATGGCACAAGAGACTTTAGATATTGCAAGAAACCAAAGTGAATCGAGTGCAACAAAGGAGAACGAGGTCTATCTTTCCAGCATCGCCGGGAAGCTCTCTAAAATTCAAGCAACTTGGGAATCCCTTTCCAACAACCTGCTTGAATCATCCGCGGTTAAAACCGCGTTAGACCTATTTAATGGTTTACTAACCGCTGTAAATGGCATTGTCGAAGGTCTCGGCACAGTCCCTATGCTGCTCGGCGCAATAGTAACCGCAATAGCACCAGTGAAAACATCACTGGGCTTTGATTTAATTACAAATACTCTTACCGGCAATCTGTCGGCGGCAAAGACCGCCGCTACTGACGTCGGTAAAGACCTTAAAAATACATTCTCTCAGTTAATGGGAACCTCTGGGTTTGCAACCCAGGATGATGTGCTTGTAGGACTCGTAAGTGACTACAACAGTGCTTTAAAACTTGGTGAAGAAGAAGTCACGAAGTTTTTAGGAGAACAAGACAAACTTATTAAACAGTATCCTCAGCTCGAAGCTGAAATCAAAAGAACAACCACTGAAAACGGTCGCCTTGCTATAAGCACGAAGCAAGTCGGCAAGACAACTCTCATAGGTGCGTCTGGTCTTAAAGGATTCGCAACTGCTGCCAAAGCTGTTGGCAAAGCTGTGGCCGTTGCCTGTGTTGAAATGTTAGCAATTACTGCTGCGTTTTGGGCGATTAGCAAAGCCGCTGAAATTATCCATGGGCTTACTTTTGAAGGTATATCCGAAAGTGCCGAAGAAGCAGCAACTGAACTTGAGAATACGAAATCAGAACTTGAATCTCTCAATGGCGAACTTGAGACTACTAAGTCTCGTATTAATGAGCTTCGTGGTCAAGACCACTTAACCTTGACTGAGCAAAGTGAGCTTGATAATCTCGAAAAGCAAAACGAACTTCTCGAAAGGCAGATTGCCCTTAAAGAAAAAGCGTACAAAGAGTCTCAAAAAGAGTCCAATAAAGAAAATACAAAGGTATTAGAATCTGCGCTTGAAGATCTTCCAGGCGAATATGGATGGTATGAAGCCCGCAAAGAATCGGCCGATTATAATTATGATAATGGCTATTGGGATTATGATACATACCAAGAGCAGTTAGAAGAAATGAAGAAGGGTATGAATACATACCTTGATTCTATGTCCGAGGCATTTGCCAATATTGACACTTCTACCCTCGATGCAGATCAACTTGAAACATATAACGAAGCACTTGAACAATATGTAAAATATATGGTCGAGCTCGACCAAATGTCTAAAGACGAAGGTCTTGAATATATGCTTGGCGGCACAGAATACGACGAGTTTTATGCTA
>CAZVVV010000091.1:0-4296 GCA_964630725.1 uncultured Muribaculaceae bacterium | reverse complement strand
TTTTGAGAGATAAGAGAAACAGTTTTGTCTGCCTTTATTCCGGATGTTTTTGGATTACATCATCGGCTGTAATCCGGATCATTCTGCCATTCTCTTATAGTCCGGCGCAAATTCCGCGAGCAGCTGATCCGCATCCGCAAGCATTTTCTCCTGGGAAATCGTTGGCTTCTCCTGAATGGTGACGGCGAAGGGCATTCCCTTTGCTCTTACAAACGCGTTTGCAAAAATATTGAATGCAGTAGAGGGAGTCATTCCCAGCTGATTGCAAATCGCTCCCATTTGTGCCTTGACCTCTGAATCCATCCGAAATGTCATATTGGTGTCCATCGCATTCGCCTCCTTGCATGACTATGCATAGTACATATTATGTGCAAAGTCAATGCATTTAGGCAGAAATCGTATGCCTATTTTTTCCCTGCAAACACCGCCGCCCGGACATCCGCGGCTGTCACTTTGGCGATTCTTCAGTTTGAACCCCCCAATGCATACAGTATCCCTGCGATTTCTGAACTTTGTCTTGAGACAAAATCTCTCGGTGAATGTCCTTGTCTCACTGTGCGGTACTGCCTTAAGTAAAAACGCACCCGGCACACGCTCAAAATGAGGGGCCGGGTGCGTTTAAGTTTACTTTGTCAATGCTGCAATGGCGGCCGGGATCGGTTCCGAAGCCTTATCCGCAATGGAATAGCACAAAATTGAAAAGCCCTTAATGTACTTGCAATAGCGCACATGCAAGGGGCCATTGGTGGAGTGCCTCTGCTCGATTTTATAATCGTAGCCGTGCTCAGGATCTGCCAGAACCGCATCCAATGCCTCCAGCACTGCAGGCAATATCCGATTCTCCAGATCGGCCATAAAATGCATGGGGAATACCCAGTCAATTTCGTCCATGCGGGCAACCAATTTCCGGACGCATTCCCGGTATTTGTACAGAGAGCATTCCTCCAAGGGGTAGCTGACGGTACCGCATCCGGAGATATCAGCGCAGATATTGTCTCCGGAGAACAGGATTTTATTGTGTTTATCCAGGTACATAGCAGCACCGGAACCGCCGTGGCCATTGGAATTGATCAGTTCAATTTCATAACCATCACCCAAATCCCAAGTATAACCATCAGGAACCCCAACAATCTCATAGTCGTGGAACACAGGCAGGTCTGCCTTGTCAAATTCCAGCCACTTATTTTGCTTCGTGTCCTTATCCCAGAGATAGTCCCACATATGGGCATTTTGAGCTTGAAGCATAGGGACGAGAGCCTCGTGGCAGTACACCCGATCAAACCGGCAGTTGCCGAAGGCATGGTCGTAATGGTCGTGAGTGTTAACAACAATGATCTCCTTGCCGGGAGCCAGCGTTTCAACCAATGCCCTGGTATCTCCGAGGCCATAGCCTGTATCCACCAGCAGGCATTTCTCCGGTCCGATGGTCAGCCACTGCCACACATCGCCTGCACCGTCACAATTTGGAACAAACAGGCCATAGAGATTATCTCGGAACTGATAAACCTCCACATAGGGGTCGCAGTCGTATACCTTCCTGGTGTCGTCGTGTTCCCGCAGGCGCTTCATATAGGTGTAGCTAACCAGATTCTGCGGTCCGAACCAGGATAGGCGTTTGGCCTTGGACAGGCCGTTTATTTCTGTCATTTCGCGCAGCATAGTGAATACTCCCTTCAAGATTTATTTAGTAAAAGTTTCCTGTTTTTCCATTTTTCACTGTAAAAATAACCAATGCCAATGCACACCGGGCCCAGTCGTGCCAAGGCATTTCCGTAATAGAAGCCCACGACCCCCATCTGAAGCAGATACGCAAAGGAAAAGCTGATTCCCAAACGCAGAATCACGCCATCCAGCATCCCAGCAAGAAAGTTCAATCTGGCATGACCGCTGCCGGTAACAGAGGCCATGAATGGTCCCTGAATCGCAGACAGCACAAAAGTAATCACAGAGATGCGCATAAAGAGAACGCCGCTCTCCATCACTTCCGGATCCTGGGTAAACAATCCGAAGGCAACCTTTGGGAAAAACAGTGCTGTCACGCACGCCAGCGTACTAAATACCGCCCCCATAGCCAGTGCCATATAGACAATCTTTTTGACCCGATCATACTTCCGTGCACCCAAATTCTGTCCACCCATGGCGCCGGCGCCGCCGTTGATGCTGTTGGTAAAGATGTTTGTCATCTTGTTGACATTGTTTCCAATGCTGTTTGTAGTAGATACAAGCAGCCCGAAGCTGTTGATTCTGGCGGAGCAAATCAGCTGAGAGAAGTGGATGCAGGCAGATTGCAGGGTCAGGGGGATTCCCAATTTCAGTAACACAGACAGATGACAGCGATGGATGGAAAAGTTGCAGCGTTTGAATTCAAAATCAAACCTGCGGCCATGACGCTGCAGGAAAACCGCAGCTGCCAGGAAAGAGGCAAGCTGACCTGCTACGGTTGCAATTGCTGTGCCTGCTGCTTTCAGGGGAATAACCGCAACCAGCAACAGATCCAGCAGCAGGTTGGCCACAGCAGCAACACTGACGAACAGCAGCGGACGCTTGGATTCGCCCATGCCCCTCAACGCACCGCAGACAGCGTTGTATCCAAAAACGAACGGCAGGCCCAGGCTGACAATAACCATATAGTCCCGTGCTTGGGACAAGGCCTCAGGTGGGCAGCACAACCAATCCAAAAACAGGTCACAGCATACAATGCACAAAATTGCAAAGCCAACGGATACAAGAAAAGAAAAGGTGATCAGCGTTCCGATGGCCTCCTGAACTGCCTTTTTTTCTTTGGCACCTGTCAATTGCGCAATGTATATCTGTCCTGCAGTTCCCAAGCTGGTACCCACAAATGTCAGCATTGTGGCAACATCGCCACCGGTAGATACACTGACCGTGCCGATATTGCCGACATACTGCCCAATCACGATCATATCCACTGTATTGTACAACTGCTGGACAAAATTGGCCAGCAATAAGGGAATCGTAAACTGCACCAGAAGTTTCAGAATATTGCCCTGCGTCAGATCAATTCCAACACTTTTATTTTTGACAGAGGAATCTGTCACGGCATTTCCCCCTTTCCTAGAATACGGAAATGCTCCATATATTTTCCGCCTGACAGCCGGGCTCTGCACTGCACACATCTGCCATATGAGGAAGCTCTTCCAGAACGCCCTCCCGCCCGGGGAGCATGCTCCACGGCTCAATACATACAAAGGGGGCGTCGGTATTCGGGGTATGCCAGAAACCAACATAGGGCATTTGTGGATATTCCACGCAAACGCCATGGCATCCCGCTGGGCTGGACAGGGTTATTTTCCGGGGAGCATCTGCCAGAACGATGGCATCCTGCGTAAATAAATCGTGACGTAATAAGAGCAGCCGTTCATTTTGCAGAGGATATGGCGTCCGGATACCTGTGCAGAGCACGCCCTGGCTGAAATCCACCAGCATTGGCTTGCAAGGTTCATCAAAAGAAAGGCGGTAGTCTGAGAAGTCCAGCCCCGCCTCCAGCGGAACCCGGAAACCCGGATGTCCGCCAACTCCGAAGTAGAGGCAGCGCTCTGAGCGGTTCTCTACAGTGAAACGGATCTGAAGACGATTCCTTTCCAAAATGTAGTGAAACAGGACCCGGAACCGGTAGGGGTAAACCGTCCGGGTCTGCTCATTGTCCTCCGCGGCGAGCAATACACTGCTCTGCTGCCGGGAAAGGATCTGCATAGGCAGGCCGGAGAGGAATCCATGAATCTTCATATCGTAGGATTTCCCATCCAGCAGGTAGCGTTTTTCAAACAATCGGCCAATGAATGGAAATAAGTTTGGCGCAGTACCCTTCCAGTAGGCAGGATCTCCCTGCCAAAGGTACTCCAGAGCGGCTTCTTTACCATAGATTGACTGGAGCTTGCCGCCTGTCTCCGAGATTTTTACCCGGAGATTGTCATTTTCCAGTTCAATCATCGGCAGACTCCTTCGGCATATAGACTCCCTTTTGAGGATCGTAGCTGATGGTGCCAAAGCCGTTCACAAATTTGTGCCATGTCTGACGGGCTGGCCCGCCAGTGGCGCTGGGGCTCATTTGTGTATAGTCAAAGCCCTGTGGGTCCGCCATAATGGCGTTGAGTGCCTCCAGAATATCCAAAAGCAGACTGTTCTCCAGATTTACAATGAAATGACCAGGAAAAATGTAATCAAATTCATCCAGCCGATGGCAGAGCTTTTCCAGTTCATCCCGGTATGCCTCAATGGTGCAGTATTTCCGGTAAGGATCTCCTTCCCTTCCGCCGCTGCCGCAGGCAATCACAT
>CAZVVV010000090.1:0-4306 GCA_964630725.1 uncultured Muribaculaceae bacterium | reverse complement strand
GATACTATTTTTTTTACAGTTTGTCAAGTTTTTTGGATATTTTTCTAAAACTTTACCCGTAAAATAGAATCTTTTTCTAGTTCTTGATTGATTTTTATTTTAAGTATTTGTCTAGGATGTCTAGCAGCATCAAGTTCATTAAAATCCTCATCATATATTTTATCTATCTTAATATCAAAGTCTATGTTATTTGGTCCAAATATATTAATAGTTTGGTTTGGTTTAAAATAGTTTCTTTGTTCAATAGTTGCATATTTTGTTTTTTTATCATAGTCTAATACTATTCCTAAAAAGTCTTGATTTGATACTTCTTCTCTTCCAAGATAGTATTGATCATTATAATCTGCTTGATGATCAAAGTATTGAGTGGATGATTCTCTATTTGCTACTCTAGATAATATTTTTTGTTCATGATGTAATAAGTCTTCGGTTAGGTTATTATTATAATATGCATCTATTAGTTTTCGATAACTATTAATTACTGTTGCAACATAATAAGTACTACGCATTCTTCCTTCAATTTTTAATGACATAATTCCTGTTTCTATTAAGTCTTTAATTTTACTTGAAAGGTTTAAGTCTTTGGTTGCAATTGAGTATTTTGTCTTTCTTTTTTTATCTAAATCAAAGACAAATCTACATACTTGTGCACACCCTCCACGATTGGAATCTCTATTAGTAAAGTAATTTGATAAAACACATCTTCCTGAATAGCATGTACACATTGCGCCATGTAAAAAGACTTCTAAATCCATATGTGTTTTATCATATATTTCTTTCATATCTTCTTGTGATACTTCTCTTGCTAAAACGACTCGTTCTACTCCCATTTTTTTAAAGTAGTTTACTGTTTCACCATTTGTAGTACAAGCCTGAGTACTTATATGTATTCTTAAGGTTGGTGTATATTTTTTTACTATATCTATTAATAATGGATCACTTAAGATAATGGCATCAACTTTTATGTCTTCTAAAGATTTTAGATATTGTATTATTCCATTTAAATTTTCATTATGAAAAACAATATTAGTAGTTACATATAATTTTTTATTTAGTTTATGAGCATAGTCTACTGCTTGTTTTATTTCTTCAAGTGAAAAGTTATTAGCATTTGCTCTTAGGCTAAATTCTTTCCCTCCGATGTAGCAAGCATCTGCTCCATAAAGATAAGCAATTTTTAATTTTTCTAGGTCTCCTGCTGGAGAAAGTAATTCTACTCTTTTCATTTTTTCACCTTATATATTGTTTTTTTATCTAAGAATAAAGTATCTGTATTAGGTATAATATTATCTATATTTTTATTTTCTTTTATAGCTTGTAATACTTTTTTAAAATCTTTATCTTTTATCATTGTTTGATCTAATATTAAGTAATCTATTTTAGAGTTTTCTAATTCTTCTTTATATTTTAATCCATTTAATATCTTATCTGATAGTATCATTGTTCCTTCTTTTGTTTCTTTTATTAAGAATTTTTTATCTTTTTCAATTATATAGTTATTTCTTTTATAGTTTTTCTTCTTTAAATATTTAAAATAATTAGTAATTAGTTTCCTTTTAGAAAATGCCATCATTTGATAACCAAATATATTAACAAATAGTTTAAAGTTAGTATTTTGTCTTATTTCTAGGATTTCTTGTAGTGTTATTTCAGATGATGTTACTGCTCCATAGACTCCTTGTGCTTCATAATGATTGCAAGTTTTATAATTGGTTACAAAGAAGTTTTGATTCCATATTAATGGAGTCTTTAGGTTTAGTTTTTTTGATAATGATAATACTGATAAATCATAAAAGAAGATTCCATTTATATTTAGTTTTTCTATTTCTAATAGAGTCTTTTTTAAGTTTTCTATATCTTTATTAAAAATGTTTTTATCTATTTTTATAAATATTTCTTTATCTGTTTTTTGTTTTATTTTTTTTAAATCTTTTAATGTTATAGATATAGGGGTTGTGTATGAGAAGTCTTTTAAACCAAAAAGGAATGCAGAGGCATTCTCATATTTTTTAATATTTATAGATGTTGGTATGACTAATAGTTTCATATTATATCACATCCTTTTTTCTGTAACTGACAGACCATCTCCGATTTCATAGAATGTTGTTTTATATTTAAGATTGTTTTCTAAAAAATCTATGTAGTTTCTTATTTTTCTTACTAAGGCTCTGATGTTTCTATTTTTTATTTGTGATGGATCTTGTGCTACATAACCATGAAAGCTTAAGTTATCTGTTATTATTATTCCATTTGGTTCTAGATTTTTTTCAAATTTATTAAAGAAATCTAGGTTTTTACTTTTAGCAGCATCAATTAAGATAAGATCATATTTTTCTTTTAATGATACTTCAAGAGCATCATTATATATTAGTGTTATTCTATCTTCAAGATCAAGTTTTTTAATATTTTTTACTGCTTCAAGGTATCTATCTTTGTCTTTTTCTATTGAAGTCACTGTAAGATTTGGTGATGAAAGTGCCATCATAATTGCAGAGTATCCAATTGCAGTACCTATTTCAAGTACTTTTTTTACTCTTTTTTGATGTATTTTTGATATTATAAAGTCAATGCTATCATCTACCATAATTGGTACTTTATTTACTAATGCATACTCTTTTATTGTTTTAATTTCATTATATGTTTTTTCTACCATTCTAACCACAATCCTTCTTGCTCAAGTTTATTTATTGTTTGTTCATGTTCTTTTAGTGTTTTTGTAAAATATAATTTATGATTTTTATCTGAAACAAAGTAATAGTAATTTGTTGTATTTGGTTTTAATACTGCTTCGATTGCTTTTTTGCCAGGAGCGGATATTGGTCCAATTGGAAATAATGTTGGATTGTCACCGCGTGTATTGTAAGCATTTTCATTATTTATATCAGAATTAGTTAATGTTTCAGTCATTTCTTTTTTAACACCATAATATGATGTTACACAACTACCTAATGGCATATTATTTTTCATTCTATTGTAAAAAACACTTGCTATATTTTTAAAGTCATCTTCATTATAACCTTCGCTTTGAGTAACTGATGCTAAAGTAAGTAGTTTATGAATGCTATAATTAGATTTATTAATATCTGTTTTATATTCACTTAATACTTGGTCCATTTGATTTAATAGGACTTCAAAAACTTTTTCTATATCAGTTTCTTCTTTATATATTTGATATGTATCTGGAAATAAATATCCTTCAAGATTATAGTAAAGATTACTATTTTTTATATCTTTTTCAATAAACCAATACTTATTAATTAATTTATCTAAGTATTTTTGATCTTTTGATTTTTTAATTATATCATCATATTTAATATTAGTATTTTCTGATATTAATTTAGCAATTTGTCTCATATTTTGTCCTTCTTTTATAGTTATTGCAATTTCATCAATATCATTACCATTTGTTTGTAATTCATTTATAATTTCATTAAGTGACATATTAGGACTTAATTTATATGATGCAGCATAATATTTTGCTCTTTTTATTTTAGAGTATATTGTAAAGAATGTTTTACTTTTAATAAGTTTTTTATCTTTTAGAATTGTTGCAATTTCACTAGTTGATGTGCCACTTTTTATGGTTACTATTTCTTCTTTATCACTACTTGATACTGGTGTTAATAAGTATATAATAGTTAATATGATTATTACAATTAAAAAGACTAAGACTCCTAATTTGAAGCCTTTTTTAAACTTTATTTTTTTCTTTTTTATCTTACTATTCATTTTTATCTGTCACTTCTTCTTGTAAGACTTTAAGAGCCATTTCAATTACTTTCCATTCTTTTTCAGTTGTAATTGGTTCAAGTTTTGTGTGATCATCTTCTTCGATTACTATTGAACCATATGCTTTTAAGTTTCCTTCTTCATCTGTTTCATTGTCAGTGTAAGCAAGATAATGTTTACCTGTTTCATTTGAATCAAATTCTAAAAGTTTGTAAAATGTTTTTTGTTCTCCTTTTTCATTGAATCCTATAAACATATCATCTCTTAATTCTTCATTTTTATTTTCTTCCATATTATTTCTCTCCTTTATCTAAAAACGATTGTAGTATCACTACTGCTGATACTCCATCAATTACTTTTTTTCTTTTTTTTCTTGACATGTCTGCATTTATTAGTACCTGTTGTGCTACTTTAGTAGTTAGTCTTTCGTCTTCAAGATGAACTTTTTTATTTGTTCTTTGTTCTAATTTTTCTTTAAATTCTAATGTTTCATCACAACGAAATCCTAAAGAACCATTCATGTTTTTAGGTAGTCCTAATACTATTTCATCAACATGTTCTTTTTCTATTATTTTTA
>CAZVVV010000089.1:0-4408 GCA_964630725.1 uncultured Muribaculaceae bacterium | reverse complement strand
AGTTACTCCCTTCTTAACAAAATACTCAGCAAAATCAATTTCAACATCTGTTTCATCCAATCTATAAACATCCATGTGAAAAAAAGGCATTTCTCCAGAAGTATATTCCTTAACTATATTAAATGTTGGAGAAGTAATAACTTCATCAATACCTAAAGCATTAGCAAAACCCTTAGCAAAAACAGTCTTACCACTACCCAAGTCACCATTTAAACAAATAACCATATTAAAAAACTTTTCTGACTCTATATTTTCAGCAAGTTCAATAGTTTCATTTACATCTCTTAAAGTAATTTTATATTCCATAACTAATCACCAATATTAATTTTACACAAAAAAAAGATGTATATCAACACCTTTTAACAATTTTCTATTTTTTTACTTTAACTTTATATATTTTTTCTTCATTCTTATAATTAAATATAGTACAAATACCAATTACTATTAAGAATACCCCTAAAAATATACCTGTAAACAATACTGAAATAATCGGAGTAACAAGCACTAATAAACCTACAATAAGCTTAAGAATACTAGTTACTAACATAGTTTGACTAAAATAATCTCTACTTCTTACATTAAGTAAAAGTACTAAAGAAGATAAAGAAGTAGAAAGCAACCAAAGTCCAATAAATATAGATATTATCTTAGTAGTAGTATCAGGATTAAAAATTAATACAAACCCAAATAAAGTATTTAAAAAACCACTCATAAATACATTACCAGGTAAAAAAACATTATCTCTATTAACAAAAGCATAAATTATTTTTATTACTCCAGTTATTAAAAGAACAATTCCCACAAAAAATACTAACTTAGAAAAAGATTGTTCAGGATTAACAAGTAAAACTGCACCACAAACTATAAGAAGTACCCCAATTATAAAATTCCATATTTTCTTTGACATACAAATTCCTCCCATATCAATATTTTAAATCATCATCCAACTTCCAAACACCATCACTACTACTAGAATTATAAACCTTATATGAAAAAGATTTATTAAGCGGAGTATAAACAGCATATAAAGAAATAGTTTTATTCTTAGACAAAGGTATAACAGTCTCTCCAATAGGTTGATAAACTAATTCACACTTATAAACATACATAGAACCATTATCCTCTAAATAGACACAACTTCTATCAATAATCTCATTTATATTCTCTATCTTCATTCTAACATCACCAAGATTATCATCACTAAACCATGCATCTATAGCCATTTCTCCAAACTTTGGATTATGATAAGGATTAAAGATACAACCAGTAAGTAAAAAACAAATAATTAAAACAAATAAATACTTAACTTTCATATCATTACCTCAATATAATAATATCATAAAAAATAAAAAAAATCTACTACTCTAACATATCATTAGCCTTTAGATTATTTTTCATAAATGTAACAAGATTATCACTACTATCAAGAGTAGCAAGCAATATATCAGAAGAATCCTTTCCTAAAGATTTAAGCTTCTTAATTAACCAATCTTTACTCTTACCCATTTCCTTAAGATTAAGTTCCATAATATTACCATCTATAATAACATTAGCACACATACTAGAATCATCAACTTTAATATTCATATCTTTAACAGTAACAGACCTATTCTCAGCCTTAGAAAGAATACTAAGCCTTCCATCAGATTCTACCAAAGCATAAGCAATCTTTGAAACATCAAAATACCCCATAGAACGACATTGTTCCAATAAATCATTTATATCAAACTTAACAGCTTTAAGACCACCCTCTAAAATAACACCATCTCTAATTACCATATTAGGTTTACCCATAAAAAATCTTCTTAAAACAATACTCTTCATAGTCAAAATATTAATAAAATAAGCAACAACACCATATATTAAAACAGCAATAGTTCCAAACATAATATCAGAATCAATATTAATAGTCATTTCAGCAGCAAAATTACCTATAGATATTCCAATAACATAATCAAACAAACTAAGCTGAGAAACCTGTTTTCTACCTATTAACTTAGTAACTAAAAATAAAGTTATCAAAGAAAGAAAAGCTCTAAAAGATACCTGTAATAAATCCATTATATTATCACCAATAATAATATAACCTATTTAATAAAAGCTATGTAAAAAAAGACTTCAAAACTGAAGCCTATTAATACATTATTTAGATTTATAACTAGTAACTGAATCAGATTTAACAGAATTACCCGCTTTATCTTTAATTTCAACATAATAATTGTAAGAAACTCCAGCTTTAGCAGTTGTAAATTCATGTGAAACAGTCCAAGGATTTTCAGAATTCTTATTGGTATATGTATAATGATAATCATTCTTAGTAGAATTATTAGTCCAATAGAACGTAACAGATGTAATATCTTTATCAGCATCTGCAACAGTAACTGAGAATTTCATCTTACCACTAGAAACACTAGAACTAAGTTTACCATTAGAAGTAATATAAGGTTTAGCAGGATGACCAGTAATTGTAATACTCTTTTTAAAAGTATATTTTACATTATCACTATCAGTAGCAGTTGCTGTAAGAACATGAGTCTGTTCGTTCGCGCCAGTAGCATTAGCTATATAACCAGCCCAAGAAGAACTAGAACTTCCAAGATTAGGTTTAGTAACAACCATAACAGAACCAGTACTAGAAGTTAATGAAAAACCATTAATAGAAGTATTTGTAGCAGTACATTTAACAGCTATATTAACTTTAGAAGCATTAATATTATTAAGAGCAGAGCCACTTAAACTTTCATTATTTTGATTAGTAAAAGCATATGAACAACTAATATTTTTTGCAACAGGTTTATTAGTTACAGACACTGTAATAACTTTAAAAACACTAGAATTACTTTTAGAAGCAACCTTTATAGTAGTAGTACCATACTTTTTACCAGTTATAACACCACTACTAGAAACAGTAGCAATAGTACTATTAGCACTAGTCCAAGTTAAATTCTTATTAGTAGCATTACTTGGTAATACAGTAGCAGAAATACTCTTAGTATCATCAACATACAAATCAACTAAAGTAGGAGTAACTACTAAATCAGTAACTTTAACAGTAGATGAAGTTGTTGAACCACTTGACGAACTAGAACTACCAGATGAACTACTATCAGAAGTAGATTTTACAGTAACATTCATTGATGCAACAACAGTACCATCAGTTGTATAAGCAGAAACCTTTGTACTACCAGCACCAACACCAGTTACATTACCATTACTATCAACTTTAGCAATACTTGTATTATGTGATACCCAAGTAACTGTTTTAATAGAAGCATTACTTGGTAACACAGTAGCAGTCACAGACTTTTTAGCGCCAACATTTAAAGTAAGTGAACTAGGACTTAAAACAATTTTAGAAGCCTTAATAGGATTACCCTTAGTAACAACTACTTTTACTTTATCAGAAGGACCATTAACACTCTTTACCGTAATATAAGCAGTACCAACACCTACACCAGAAACCTTTCCTGCAGTACTAACCTTTGCAATTGAAGGATTACTTGTATCCCATGTTACCTTTTTATTAGTAGCATTACTTGGTGTAATAGTATAAGTTAAAGATTTTGTATTACCAATCTTAATAGAAAAATCATCATTATTTATAGAAACTTTAGTAACTTTTTTAGTTTTACTAGTACTACTACTTGAACTAGAACTACTAGATGAACTACTACTAGAAGATCCACTAGAACTTGCTTTCTTAACAGTAACATTAGCCATAGCAGTCTTATTACCATCTTGAGTAGTAACAGTAATAACAGCACTACCAACACCTACACCAACTACTTTACCTTTACTAGATACAAGAGCAACACTTTCATTACTAGATGACCAAGTAACAGCTTTATTAGTAGCATCACTTGGAGAAACAATAGCAGATAAACTACCATTCTTACCAACTGTTATAGTAAGAGATGTAACATTAAGTTTTACACCAGTTACAGAATTAACTCCAGAAGCAGAAACAACATTAACTTTCTTAGTAACAGTTTTATATCCATTATTAACTTTAATAGTAGTACTACCCTTCTTTTTAGCAGACACTACACCATCACTAGAAACTGCAGCAACTTCTTCATCAGTACTAGAATATTTAATATTCTTATAGCATTCTTCATAAACACCTAAATCAATATTTAAACCTAAATCATCACCAGAACTAACTTTATAATCACCACTACTAAATATATTTTCATCAAACTTTGGACAAACTACTACTTCATTTTCATATACACCAACAATTTTACCATTATCATAAGCTTGAACCTTTATTTTAACTTTTCCATCTTTTTTTACTATCATCGTATTAGCAGTATCTCCTGCTGCAAGTGACTTATATTCAAATTGAAGAATCTCTTCATCATCACTAGTAAACCTATAGAATAACTCTTTATCAGAATCAGGAATA
>CAZVVV010000088.1:0-4409 GCA_964630725.1 uncultured Muribaculaceae bacterium | reverse complement strand
AAAAACAAAAAAATAAAACTATGTGATATCGGAAGTGGAGCAGGTTTTCCTGGAGTAGTCTTAAAAATTGCATACCCAGAACTAGATGTAACATTAGTAGACTCACTTGAAAAAAGAACAAAATTTTTAAATTACTTAATAAAGGAGTTAAATCTAGAAAACATAAAAGTAGAAACAGCAAGAATAGAAGAATACTCAAGAAAACATCAAGAAGAATTTGATATAGTAATATCACGAGCAGTAGCAAGCATTCCTGTAATACTAGAAATAGCTTCACAATTAGTAAAAGTAAAAGGATACTTTATAATCCTAAAAGCAAAAGTCGAAGAAGAATTATTAAAATCTGAAAATGCTTTAAAAACACTAAATTTTAGACTAGAAAAAATTTATCAATTCGAATTACCAATAGAAAAAAGTACAAGAACAATTTTAAAAATAATAAAAATAAACAAAGTATCACAAATTTATCCAAGAGATTTTGCAAAAATTAAACATAGACCATTGTAAAGTCTCTTTTTTTATTGTATAATTTAAATTAGGGGAACTATAAAAAGAATGAAAAGAGGGATAATATGAACTTGGAAAAAGAAGTATTCGAACTTAATATAAACGATATAATGCCAAATAGATTTCAACCAAGAGAAATATTTGATGAACAAGCGTTAAATGAGTTAGCTTTATCTATAAAAGAACACGGAGTAATTCAGCCAATAATAGTAAGAAAAATTGGCGATAAATATGAAATAATAGCAGGAGAAAGAAGATATCGTGCTTCACAATTAGCAGGAAAAGAAACAATACCAGCATTGGTAAGAGATATAGACGATAAAGAAACAGCTAAAATTGCTTTACTCGAAAATCTTCAAAGATCAGATTTAACCCCAATCGAAGAAGCAAAAACATATCAAACAATCTTAAAATTAGATAATATAACTCAAGAAGAATTAGCGGCAAACTTAGGAAAATCACAATCAGCAGTGGCTAACAAACTAAGACTTTTAAACCTAACTGAAGAAGTTCAAACAGCACTATTAAACAAACAAATATCTGAACGTCATGCTAGAAGTCTATTAAATGTCTCAAATCCAGAAGATCAAAAGAAATTACTAAACCAAGTAATAATGAATAGATTAACAGTAAGACAATTAGATGATGAAATAATGACCTTAACTGGAAAAAAACCTCAAGAAGAACAACCAATAGAACATCAAAATAAAAGTATTTTGGAAGAAAATATAAATAAAATAGAAAATGATATAGTAGCAACATCACAACAACCACAAGAGCCAACACCAATAAGTGTAAATGCTAATCAAAATGACACACAAAATATATCTATTTCAAATGAAATAAAAGAAAACCAACCTGAAATTAAAATTGAACCAACACAACCAAAATCTAACATTTTTGATATGCTAAGACAAGAATCTACACCTGATGTAACAACAGAACAACCATCAATTCCAACAATAGATATTAATACTGATGTGTCAAATAAAACAATAGGTATTAACGAACAACCTACTCAAATAGAACAAGCAATAAATATTCCTACCATAACTGAAACACAACCACAAGAACCAACACCGGTAAGTACAAATATTAATCAACCAGAATCACAAGTAGTGGCTATACCAAACGAAACACAACCAGAAGAAAAATCAAGTTATAATCAAGTATATGATTTAAGATTCGCTATAAATAATGTTAGACAAGCAGTACAAAATACCGAAAAGTTTGGTTTCAATATTGATGTTCAAGAATTTGACTTAGACAATGTTTACCAAATTATAATAAAAATAGACAAAAATAAATTTTAATGCCTATATATAGGCATTTTTTTAATATAAGAATAAAAACATGAAAAATAACTTTAAAAACAAAGAAATTTTTGATAGAATATATATAGTATAAAGAAAGAAATAGGTGGTAACAAAATGGGAAAAATAATATCATTAGTAAATCAAAAAGGTGGAGTAGGTAAAACTACTACAAGTATTAATCTTTCTGCATCATTAGCATTATTAAATAAAAAAGTTCTATTAATAGATTTAGATCCACAATGCAATGCAACAACAGGAATAGGTATAAATAAAGGAGAAATAGAAAAAAGTATTTACAACGTTTTAAATGATACATCAACAATTGAAGAAACTATAGTAAAAACAAAATACAAAAATCTATATGTCCTTCCAGCAAACATAAACCTAGCAGGAATAGACATAGAATTAGAACACAAAGACTCAAATATATCAAAGGCAGAACAATTAAAATATCATATTAGTAAAATAAAAGACCAATACGATTACATAATAATAGATTGCCCTCCATCACTTGGTATAATAACAACAAATGCTCTAACAGCATCAGACTCAGTAATAATTCCAGTACAATGTGAGTTCTTTGCATTAGAGGGAATTACACAATTATTAAAAGCAATAATGTATACTCAAGCAAATCTAAATCCAAATTTAGCAATCGAAGGAGTACTATTAACAATGCTAGATGTAAGAACAAACTTAGGACTAGAAGTAGTTGAAGAAATAAGAAAATATTTCAAAGACAAAGTATACAATACAATAATTCCAAGACTTATCAGATTAACAGAAGCACCATCACATGGAAAGCCAATAATAGCATATGATCCAAAAAGTAGAGGATCAGAAGCATATCTAAATTTAGCCAAAGAGGTGATTGAAGCAAATGGAAACAACTAATAAAACAAGAAGAGCCCTAGGAATAGGACTAGAAGAATTATTTAATATTGAAGACATTAACTATGACAAAGTAGAAGAAAAAATAATGGAAACAGTAAAATTAGATGAAGTAAAAGAATTAAAACTATCTGATTTAAGAGTAAACCCATATCAACCTAGAAAAATATTTGATGAAGAAGCACTAGAAGAATTAGCAGAATCAATAAAAGAACATGGAGTAATTCAACCAATAATAGTAAAGAAAAGCATAAAAGGCTACGAAATAGTAGCAGGAGAAAGAAGATATCGCGCTTCACAATTAGCAGGAAAAGAAACAATACCAGCAATAATCAGAGACTTTACAGATGAACAAATGATGGAAATTGCAGTATTAGAAAACCTTCAAAGAGAAAATTTGAATCCCATTGAAGAAGCAGAAGCATACAAAAATCTAATGCAAGCACTAAACCTAAATCAAGAACAACTAGCAAAAAAAGTTGGTAAGTCAAGAAGCCATATAACAAACATTTTAGGAATACTAAACCTTCCGGAATCAATCAAAGATTTAATTATTGCAAATAAAATTACAATGGGACACGCCAGAGTATTATCGAAATTAGAAGATAAAGAAAAAATAGAGACATTAGCGGCAAAAACAATCACAGACAATTTAAGTGTAAGACAACTAGAACAACTATCCTCAAACAATGATGAATACGAAAGAAAAAACAAAATTTCCAAACCACATAAAGAAAAAACAAGAGAATATATAGATTTAGAAAAACAACTATCAGAATATTTTGGAACAAGAGTAAAATTAAATAATAAAAAAATGGAAATATCATATGAAAATGATAATGATCTAAACAGAATATTAGAAATAATGAACTATATAAGTAGGTGATAAAATGAAATTTATTGAATTTTTAATAAAAAATAATATTCATGAACTAATACTATTCATAATAATAGGATTTATCATATATATAATTATTAAAAAAATGCTATTAACAAACAAAGAAAAAATAAATAGAAAACAACAAACAATCAAAAAATTAATAGTAAATATTTCAAAATATATCATAATAATATTCTTATTACTAAAACTATTAACAATTCTAGGAATAAATGTTACTTCAATAATCGCTGGATTAGGAATAGTATCAGTAATCGTAGGATTAGCACTACAAGACATTATGAAAGATGTCCTTTCTGGTATTTTTATAATCATAGAAAACCAATATGATGTTGGAGACGAAGTAGAAATTAATAAATATCAAGGATACATAACAGATTTAGGATTAAGATCAACTAGAATAAAAACATTTGATTCAGACATAGTTACTATAGCAAATAGAAATATATCAGTAGTAAAAAACTGTTCAAGAGAAAAACCAACAGTTATTATAGACTTACCATTTCCATATGAAACACCTAATCAAAAAGTAATTGAAATGTTAGAAAACATAAAAGTAAGAGTAGAAAAAGAACTTCAAAACTCTGTAAAAGACTTCAAAATCTTAGGACTACAAGACTTTGCAGACTCTTGCATAAAATATAGAATAATGTACAATACCAAAAAAGACCAAAGATATTCAACAACAAGAACAATCAATATGATAATAAAAGAAGAATACGATAAATCAAAAATATCTATTCCATATAACATATTAGAGGTAAGAAATGGAAAATAAAAATTATACAATAGGAACA
>CAZVVV010000087.1:0-4426 GCA_964630725.1 uncultured Muribaculaceae bacterium | reverse complement strand
GGTTAATTTTTTATTATACTTTATACTAGGGAGTGATATATATGGATTATGGTTACGGATACGGAACATCAGGTGTTAGTACGGGATCAACATTATTCGGTGGGATTTTGGTAATAATTTATTTAATTAGTATTATTGGATCATTGCTTAGTTTAATTGCAATGTGGAAGATTTATACTAAAGCAGGTAAACCAGGTTGGGCATCAATTGTACCAATATATAATCTTGTAGTGTTATTTGAAATAGTGGAGTTAGAATGGTGGCATGTTTTAATTGCATTATTTGTACCTTTTGCAGTGTTTATTTATTTAATTGTGATTGATATAAAACTTGCTAAAGTATTTGGAAAAGACATAGGTTTTATACTTTTGTTAATATTTATTCCAATTGTAGGTCAATTAATACTTGCATTTGGTAATGCTACTTATAATGGTCAAATTGACTCTATGAATATTGATATGAGTATGAATAATCAAAATAATATGAATATGAATAATATGAATAACATGATGAATAATCAAAATAATATGAATATGAATAATATGAATAGTATTAATAATATTAATAATGGTAAAGATTATAGTACAATGAATGTTAATAATAATGATCATTATTATAATGCTGAGCTTGATCATATGAGTCAAAAACAAATTGATGAAATGGTTAGAAATAATATGCAAATGGAACAAAATAATAATCAAATGAATAATAATCAAATGAATAATAATCAGTCTATTAATCAAAATAATGGTCAATTAAATACTCAAGGTGTTTTAATGAATAATCAGGTTAATGAACAAAGTATTATTCAAGAAGAACAAAGATTAGATAATCAAGTAGGAACAAAAGCTTGTCCAGTATGTGGTAGTAATCAAGTGGCGACTGCTAGAGAGTGTTCTATATGTGGACATAAGTTTATGTAATAGAGAAATCTATTACTTTTTTAATGTTATGTTACTAGTAACTTTATAATTTTATATTTACAATTAAAAGAAAAATTTATATAATAGTGTTATAGAATAAAAGGTGGTAAAATGAAGAAAGTTTTATTTTTAATACTTAGTGTTTTTCTTTTTTTTATAGTTATTCCTGTTGATGCACTTAATGTTAATAGTAAGAATATTGTTTTATATAATTTGGATACTTATGAAAGGGTATTTGGTTATAAGGATACTGATAAGGTTAGTATTGCTTCTCTTACTAAGATTATGTCTGCGGTTGTGGCTCTTGAGAATATTGATGATTTAGATAAAGAGGTTACTATAACTGAAGATATGTTAAAGGGATTAAAGGAAAAAAATGCATATGTTGTGGGTCTTAAAGTAGGTCAAAAAGTTTCTTATAGGGAGCTTCTTTATGCATGTATTGTAGCAAGTGGTGCTGATGCCACGAATGCTATTGCTATTTCTGTGTCTGGTAGTGTTGATAGTTTTGTTGTTTTAATGAATAAGAAAGCTAAGGAGTTAGAACTTAATAATACTTCATTTGCTAATCCTATAGGTTTAGATGATAAGAATAATTATAGTACTGTTAATGAGGTAGCGGAGCTTTTAATGTATGCTTTAAAGAATGATACTTTTAAGGAAATATTTACTACTGATGTATATGTGTTTAAAGATAAGTCTATAACTGTTAAGAGTTCTATGAGAGAGGGAGGAAAGAATGCTGATGTTGATACTTCAATGATACTTGGTGCTAAGACTGGGTATGATACTGATGCTGGTAGGTGTTTAGCTTCTATTGCGTATGATAAAAAGAATGATGTAAATTATTTACTTGTTACTACTGGTGCAGATGATGATTATAATAAAATGTATAATATTAAGGATGCTTATGAGTTATATACTTATTTCTTTACTAATTATAGTTATCATATATTGGTAGAGAAGAATGCTGATATTCTTAATATTGATACAAAGTATTTAAAGGATGATTTTGTTACTTTTAAGTCTAATGAAGAGATAAAGTTACTTTATAATAATAAAGATTTTGATAAAAATAATATAAAATTATCTTATACTGGTATAAAACAAATAAAACCTTTTACTAAAAAAGGTGAAAAGTTAGGTGTTTTAGATGTTTATTATAAGGATAAACTTATAAAAAGTATTGATATTGTATTAGACAATAAACCTAGTATTAGTATTATAAAGGTAATAAAAGGTGAATGGTTTACAATACTTAGTGTACTTATATTTGTGTTTTCATTAGTAGTATTTATATTTACTATAAAAAAGTATTTAAAGGTTATAAGAATGGTTTAAATAGCACTTGAAAAAGGGCTATTTTTTATATTTAATAAGATAAATAATAAATTAAAAAATATTAGTTATTATGTTTCGTTTCGCAAAATTAAAAAAAATTGACTTTTGCGAAATGAAGATGTATAATTTTATCAGAGGTGATAGCGTTGAAGACTATTAAAAGAAAATATTTACAAGATGTGATTGATGTTATTGGAACACCTGACATAAAAGTTATTACAGGTGTTAGACGTAGTGGAAAATCTGAGTTACTTCATATGTTTATTGATTATATTAATGAGAATGATGTTAATTCAAATCTTATATACATTGATTATAATCTTGACAAATTTGATGAATTAAAGGATTATAAAGAATTAATTAAATATGTTTCTGAAAAATATAATAAAGAAAAAAATAATTTTATTTTAATTGATGAAGTTCAAATGTGTAATGGGTTTGAAAAGGCAATAAATAATTTTCATGCTGAAAGAAAATATGATATATATATAACTGGTTCTAATGCATTTCTTTTATCAAGTGATTTAGCAACATTATTTACTGGAAGATCTTATAGTATAGAGGTTTATCCTTTTTCTTATAAGGAATTTTTAGAATACTATAATCTTGATAATAATGATGAGGCTTATGATAGATATGTTTTGGAGGGTGGTTTTTCAGGATCTTATTTATATAATGATGTAAATAAGAAATATAATTATATTAGAGATGTATATAAAACAATGATAGTAAGAGATATTGTAAAGAGAAATAATATACAAAATATTCCATTATTGGATAGTATTAGTGATTTTTTGATTGATAATATTTCAAGATTAACTTCATATAGAAGTCTTACTGATACTTTGAATACTAATAAAGTTGATACTAATGATAAAACTGTTGGGACATATGTTAAATATTTGTGTGAGGCTTTTGCTTTTTATCGAATTAGAAGATATGATATTCAAGGTAAAAAATATTTATCTAGTCAAGATAAGTACTATTTATCTGATCATGCTGTTAAATATGCTATTCAAGGAACAAAGAATATGAATTATGGTAGTGTATATGAGAATATAGTGGCAATGGAATTATTAAGACGTGGTTATGAAGTTTATGTTGGAGTTTTATATGATAAAGAAATAGATTTTGTCGCTATGAAAAGAAATGAAAAGATTTATATTCAAGTTTCAGATAATATTGGTGATGATTTTGAAAGTGATACTTTTAAAAGAGAAGTGACTCCTTTATTACAAATTAAGGATGCTTATCCTAAAATGATAATTTCTAGGACAAAACATGATGATTATCAATATGAAGGTATTTTAATAACTGATATTGCCAATTGGTTGACTAAATAGATTATTATATAATCTATATTTAGAAGATGTTGTTTTTATAATAGATATTTAAGAACTAATTGGTTCTTTTTTATTTAGGCTTATTGATAGGTTATTGCTTTTTATATGTGTTTTGTGTTATAATTTACTAGGTTGCTTACTTGATATAAAAAATGAAAGGAGAAGTAAAGAATAAAATATGAGTAAAATTAAGATATTTGGTCTTGGTGGACTAAATGAAAATGGAAAGAATATGTATATAGTGAATGTAGATGATAACATATTTGTATTTGATGCTGGGTTAAAGTATCCTGGTTCTAATATGCTTGGTGTTGACTATATCATACCTAATTTTGATTATTTGAAAGAAAATAGAAAGAATGTACGTGGTATTTTTATTACTCACGGTCATGATGGTAATATGGGGGCTCTTCCTGATATACTTAGTGAAATGCCTGATATACCTGTTTATGCTACGAAGTTTACAATGAATTTGATTAAGAAAGAGTTAGATGAAAGGAATATTAAAGCAACTAAATTAAAAGAGATTAGACCACATTCTAAGATTGATGTAGCTAATTTTTCAATATTTCCAATTGAGGTAACTCATTCTATACCTGAGTCTGTTTTATATGTTTTATATACTGATGATGGTGCAATTGTTTATGCAACTGATTTTGTATTTGATTCTACTATGCTTGGACCATATAAAACTGATATAGGTAAGCTTGCATATGTAGGTAAACAAGGGGTATTATGTCTTCTTTGTGAATCGTGTTATGCTTATAGAACTGGGCATACTAGTCCAAGTCATAGAATATATTCTAAGATGTGGGATAT
>CAZVVV010000086.1:0-4524 GCA_964630725.1 uncultured Muribaculaceae bacterium | reverse complement strand
AAAACCACCTCATCCCCATAAATATTTTTAATCTTTCCATAATCCATATAACACTCATCAATCGAAGCAATCTCAATATCCGGAGTAATCTTTTTAAGAAAACTAAACAACTCACTACTCATCTGACTATAAAAAGAATAATTAGGTTTAAAAACCTGTAACTTAGGATACTTCTTTCTAGCACTATATAAAGTCTCAGCAGTTACAATACCATACTTCTTAGCCATAGGACTCTTAGCAACAACAATACCAGTCCTTTTACTCTCATCCCCTCCGATTACAGAAACAATATTTCTAATATCTTCATGATAACCAGACTTAAGTAAATAAACAGCAGTCCATGATAAAAAAGCATTATTAACATCAATATGAAATATTATTCTCTCCATAGCAATCTCCTTCAAAAAAATTATAGCAAACATTCATTCACAAAACAAGAAAAAAAGAGAAAATTATTTCTCTTTCGTAATTATTATTTTAACAGTCTTCGTAGTAGGAGTATAACCAACTTTAAGATCATCACCAGTAACCTTAACTGCAACCTCATGAGTACCAACACCAAGTCCATTCAAATCAACATAAGCAGATATTGCATCAGTAGTAACAGCCTTAATATTATCATCAGTCCCCTTAAGCACAACAGAAACTTTAGAATTAGCCTTTCCATCAGCCTTTGCAACAAGTCCACTACCTAAATTCTTAGTAGCAATACTTACATCATCAATAGTCTTAGACTTAGTAGCACCAAGACTAACCTTAACAACAACAGACTTAGTACTAGCTTCATTAACCCCACTAGGAAGAGATAAATTAACATTATACTCAGTAGCCTTTGAAATACCATCAACATTAATAGAAACTGGTAAATAATCTATCTTAGATAAAACATCCATATCTCCAAATAACTTAACATTAGTTTCACTAACAGTAATTGAATCAATAGACTTACCAAACACTACATCACCCTCAGGAATAACCTTAATAGGGACTTCCTTACTTGGAGAAGCAATCTCGATAGTGGCATCAACAGTCTTTGGAACTATTTCAACATCCATCTTATTACCATCCTTATCATAAGCAACAAGAGGAATATCCTTCAAAGTAGTAGTACCAACACTAGGATTAATAATATTAGTAACATCAAGCAAAGCCTTTACCATAGCAACCTGTTGTAGCTTATACTCAGCACCCTTTATATAAACATCATCTCTACTAAATGAAATATTAGTAATTGAATACCTAGAATCAAGCTTATCTTCATAAAGTATTTCCTTAGTAACCTTTCTAGATTCAGAAACCTTTTCATATATAGTTACATTTGCATAAGAAGGATCAATCTTATAATCAATCGAAGCAACTGAACTCTTATACTTAAGAGCAACCCTATGAGTACCAGGCTTCAATCCTCTTAAATCAACAACAACTTCATCCTTTTGATATTGATTAGCAAGATATAAATCAGCCCTTCTACCAATAAGAGTAATATCAACAGTCTTTTCCAACCCTTCAACTACATAAGCCTCTTCATTATACAAAGCTTTAACCTCTTTTCCATATATAACATCTGCACTATCATTCATCATAGTATTAGCAATCTTATCAACAGAGAAAAACGAAATCAAAGCAAGAACTAACGATAAAGTAATAAGAAACATTCTATTATTAAGCAATCTTTCAAGTGGCTTATTATTAGTATTTAAAATCTTCATAACAGCCATCATAAGCTTAGCAATTGGTGTAATAATAAACCTATCTATAACTCTATAAATATAAGCAAAAAAGTTAAAAACACTTCTTAAAACTTTCTTCCATAACTTAGCCTTTTTCTTTGAGGACTTTTTATTTTTCATCATATACTTCCTCCTCATCATAAACATCTTCAAAATCTTCTTGTTTAGGTCTTAACTCATCAATAAGAAGAATTCTAGCATCATCAATAGTAATATTGTAATATAACTCACCCTTCATAGCAATTGAAATTCTACCAGTTTCTTCAGAAACAATAATAGAAATAGCATCAGTCTCTTCAGTAATACCAAGACCAGCCCTATGACGAGTACCAAGTCTCTTATTAATCTTTAAACTGTTGCTAGTAGGAAAAACAGCACCAGCACAACTAATCCTATCACCTTGAATAATAACTCCTCCATCATGAAGAGGATTATTAGGGAAGAATAAAGATATTAAAAGCTCACTAGTAATATCAGCATACAAATTAGTAGCCTTAGAAATATATTCCTGTAAACTAACATCCCTTTCAAGAACAATTAAAGCACCAATCCTTTGCTTTCTCATATAATCAACTGCATTAATAACTTCATAAACAAGTCTTTCCCTTTCATCAACAGTTAAAACCTTATGACGACCAAGAAGTTGTGTCTTACCAATTTGCTCCAAAATATTTCTAATTTCAGGTTGAAATATAATAATAAGAGCAAGAGGTCCCCATTGAATAACATAATCAAGGAACAACCCTACAAGAGTTAAATTAAGCCATACAGAAATCAACTTTAATAAGATAATAACCGCTATTCCTTTAAATAGCAATGACAACTTAACATTATTTTTTATATTCTTTAAAAGCACATAAATAAGTGCCCAAACAATAGCAACATCTAGTATACTTCTAAGAGTTGTAATAATTGCATCAAAACTCATAAATAAAATACCTCCATTAAAAATTATATCATTTATTTAAAAATATGTAAAATCTACTATCTATACAAGTATACTATAAAAATTAAAAAATTGTAATACAATTATAAAAAAAACTAAAGTAAAAAAAGAAAACCAAGTAAAAACAAACATAAAAAGAGTAAAACACTTTACATAATAAAAAAGAAACTAATTCAAAGAATTTTGTTCCTTTTCTAACATATCAAGCTTTTCACTAACTAAAGAAGATGAAACAACATCAAAACTATACCAACCTCTAGCAAACATTGCATTAAATATTCTTCTTTGCAAATCATCAACCTCATCAAACATATTTAAATAATTATCATGCAAAAATTCATTACTAGCCTCAGTAAGAGAAACAGCATAATTCTTAACCATACTCTTTTCCATAGAAAGCATAATATTCATATAATCTTTATCATTCAAAAAAATTCCAGAAAAAACCTCAACAATAGGATTACTAATCTTATTATTCATAAATTCTCCCCTTTTCATCCAATAAATCAGTTATAATACTAAGATTATTCAAATGAACATTCTTAATATCAAGAAATAAATCTTTTAATTCTTTATCAGTTACATTAACATAAGAAAAATTAGCAAACTTAACAGCATCATAATTCCAATTAAACATATCAGTAAGATAATCCAAATCCTTACAACTTATAATCGTAGGTACTTCATCATATTTTTTATTCATACTAACCTCCATTACTATTATTAACAAAAAAAGAAAAAATATATACAAAAAAGAGTAAGAAAACTTACCCTTAGCAACAAGAACTATTATTATTATAATTACCATTATTCCAGAACAATATAAAGAAAATTATTATAATAACGATAATTATCCAAAACCAACTACCTTCACCATAACCATTGCTATAACCAGGATATCCATAACCGTACATTTAAAATCCCCCCTTCACTATATTATATAAAAATATAGATAAAAGAAACATAACGGATACCTAAGAAAGAAAAAAACTCGACCATCTAAGTCGAGTTTAAATACATATTTGGTGGAGGATGTGGGATTCGAACCCATGACCCCCTGCGTGCAAGGCAGGTGCTCTAGCCAACTGAGCTAATCCCCCGGCTAGTCCAATAAAATTGGACACTTATAATTATACTAAAAAATAAAACTTTGTCAAGTACTAAATACTATCAATATTAATTTTTACAATTTTATTTTCTTTTATATAACTACTTGCTTGAACTAAAGTTCTAATAGAATTAATAACTTTACCATTCTTACCAATAACTTTAGGCATATCATTATTAGAAACAAGCACTTCTATTTGAATAACCTTAGGATCTTCAGTAGGAAACTCCCTAACTTGAGCAATATCCTTATCAGTAACAACAGCCATAACTAATTCTTCTGTTAATTTTACTAAATCCATAACTATTTACTACTTCTTTCTTCATGAAATTTTTTCATAACACCAGCCTTACTAAGTAAATCTCTAGCAGTATCTGTTAAAATAGCACCATTTCTTAACCATTTTAAAGCAACTTCTTCATTTACTCTTATTTCAGCAGGTTCAACAATAGGATTATAAAAACCAATCAATTCTAAATACTTTCCATCTCTTGGAGATCTAGAGTCAGTAGCAACTATTCTATAACTTGGTCTTTTCTTTGAACCCATTCTTGTTAATCTAATCTTTACAGCCATAATTTTTCTCCTTTCAAAACTACTAGTATTATACACAACAATTATATGTCTGTCAACCTTTTTCGTTGACAATTATAAATATTTAGACAAAATATCACTAATTTGCTTCTTATCATCATTTAAAACAATACAATCTTTAAATCCATCTTTTATAAAATGATCTT
>CAZVVV010000085.1:0-4558 GCA_964630725.1 uncultured Muribaculaceae bacterium | reverse complement strand
ACTATTATTAGGTGATATAAAAATGTTTTCAAAATTTGATGAACAAGCAAAAAAAGTGTTAGTAAATATGCAAAAAGAAATGACAATGTTAAAACATCCATACATTGGTAGTGAGCACTTATTTTTATCCCTTTTAAAACTAGGAGAAAAAGATGACATAAAACTATTAAACAAAACTGGCATAACATACGATATATTTAAAAACGAACTAATTAAAATTGTAGGAACAGGAAGCAAAGAAAATGACTATTATCTTTATACACCACTTTTAAGAAACATAATCGAAGTAGCAGAATTAATATCAAATGATAAAAAGAAAAAATTAGTAGACAGTCACGACCTTTTATTAGCACTTTTCGAAGAAGGCGAAGGAATAGCAATCAGAATATTACTAGGAATGGGAATAGATGTAGACACACTATATGATGAATTTGATGAAAAGTTTATATCAAATCAAAAAAATAATAAAAAATTAATGATAGATTCATTCGGAATAGATCTAAATAAAAAAGCTATTAAAGACGAAATAGATCCAGTCGTAGGAAGAGAAAAAGAAATAAAAAGAATCCTAGAAATACTATCACGTAGAACCAAAAACAACCCATTACTAATTGGAGAAGCAGGAGTAGGAAAAACCGCCATAGTAGAAGAACTTGCAAGAATACTAACAAGCAATAATACATATGGATCACTAAGCAAAAAAAGAATAGTATCAGTTTCAATGGCATCACTAGTCGCAGGCACTAAATATCGAGGAGAATTTGAAGAAAGAATAAACAAAATCATAACAGAATTAGAAGAAGAAAATGATATAATCCTATTTGTAGACGAAATCCATACCCTTGTCGGAGCAGGAGGAGCCGAAGGAGCAATAGATGCATCAAATATCTTAAAACCAGCCCTTGCAAGAGGAAAAATCAAAATAATCGGAGCAACCACTACCGAAGAATACAAAGAATACATAGAAAAAGACAAAGCCTTATCAAGAAGATTCCAAACAGTAACAATAAAAGAACCAGATACAAAAACAGTTCTTCAAATACTAATAAAACTAAGACCAATATATGAAAAATATCATAAAGTAAAAATAAGCGACGAAATACTACAAGAAATAGTAACATTATCAAATAGATACATTCATGATAGAATGATGCCAGATAAAGCAATAGACGTTCTAGATGAAGTATGTTCAAGAACATTTATAACAAATTGTAAAAAAATAAACAAACTAGATAATATTTATATAGAACTAAATAAAATAAAAAATTTAAAAAACGATTCAATAATTAAAAATGATTTTACAAATGCCCTAGAATTCAGAAAAAAGGAACTATTACTTGAAGACAAGAAAAACAAATATGAAATGAATAAACAACCAAATAACTATCATAATGTTAACATAAAAGATGTAATCGAAGTAGTAGAATCAAGATCAAAAATACCTGTTTTTTTAGATGACAAAAATATGTGGTTAAAAGTTAAAAATAAAATAAATAAAACAGTACTAGGACAACAAGAAGCAGTAGACACACTATGCGATATAATAAAAAAATATAACTATGACTATGACAAAACAAAACCATTGTCATTTCTATTCGTTGGTCCATCCGGAGTAGGGAAGACCCTATTAGTAAAAGAATATGCTAAAAACTATTATAAAAAAGACAGCTTAATAAGATTAGATATGAGCGAGTATAAAGAAAATCACTCAGTAAGTAAATTAATAGGATCACCACCAGGATATGTTGGATACGATGATAATAAAAATGTTTTTGAACAAATAAAAGACAATCCTCATAGTCTAATTCTTTTAGATGAAATAGAAAAAGCAAGTTCTGATGTAATTAACATATTTCTTCAAATACTAGACGAAGGAATAGCAAAAAACTCTAAAGGAGAAGAAATAAACTTTAGAAACACAATCATTATAATGACTTCTAATATAGGATGCGAAAAAAGAAAACTAGGATTCAATAACAATAAAAACAAAAATACAGACATAAATCAAATCTTAGGAATATCTTTTGTAAATAGAATTAATAAAATAATATTTTTCAATCAAATGGACGAAGAAACAGTTTTAAAAATAATAAGAAACAAAATAAACATATTAAGAAAAAAATACAAAGATAAAAATATAAACTTAACCATATCAAGAAACATAGAACAAGAAATAAAAAAATTATGTGAATATGAAACATATGGTGCCAGAAAAATAGACAAAGTAATATACAATAATTTAGAAAACATTATTATAGATAATATTTATAATGGAAACAAAGATATAAAAATCTCTAGTATTATGAACGTAGAACTTGTATAATCTTTGTTTTTTTGATATAATTTAACGTATTAAAAGAGGTGATTAAATTGAAAGAAGTAAGAACAAGATTTGCGCCAAGTCCAACAGGATTTATGCATATAGGAAACCTAAGAACAGCAATCTTTGAATACTTATTAGCAAAAAAAAATAATGGTAAATTCATACTAAGAATTGAAGATACAGACCAAGAAAGATTAGTCGAAGGATCAATAGACTTTATTTACAAAACACTAGAACTTTGTAACTTTGTAATTGATGAAGGACCAAACAATGAAGGAGAAGTTGGACCATATATTCAAAGCAAAAGAAAAGATATCTATAAAAAATATGCACTAGAACTAGTAGAAAAAGGTTATGCCTACTATTGCTTCTGCACTGAAGAAAGACTAACTAAATTACGCGAAGTTGCAAGTCTAAATAAGACTCCATTCATGTACGATGGTCATTGTAAAAACTTAACACAAGAAGAAATAGAAGAAAAATTAAAAAATAATGAACCATATGTTATAAGACAAAAAATGCCAAAAGAAGGACAAACAGTAATAAATGATTTAGTATATGGAGAAGTACTAATTGAAAACTCTGTATTAGAAGATCAAATACTATTAAAATCAGACGGTTATCCAACCTACAACTTTGCTAATGTAGTAGACGACCATTTAATGAAAATAACCCATGTAATAAGAGGAAAAGAATACTTAGATCAAACAGCAAAATATAATCTATTATATGATGCATTTGGATGGGAAAAACCAACATATATTCATGTAGCCATGGTACTTGGAGAAGACGGCAATAAATTAAGTAAAAGAAATAAAGATGCATCATTCATGGATTTATATAATGAAGGATATCTACCACAAGCAATAGTAAACTACCTTGTACTTTTAGGATGGTCTCCAAAAGATAATCAAGAAATATTTACAATGGATGAACTAATCGAAGCATTTGATCCTGCAAGAATAAGTAAATCATCTAGTAGTTACGATGTAAAAAAACTAAGATGGTTCAATGCTCATTACATAAAACAATTAGAAACAGAAGAAGTAGTAAAACTATGCCTACCATTTCTGCAAGAAAGCTATGATTTAAAAGACAAAACACCAACTTGGATAGAACATCTAATAGGAATATATCAAAATCATTTAAGCTATGGAAAAGAAATAGTAGAACTAACTGAACTATTCTTTAAAGAAAATATAACTTTAGACGAAGAATGTCAAGAATTCATGCAACAAGAAACAGTAAACGAAACTATAAATACATTAAAACAAGAACTAGAAAATCTTACAACTTGGACAGTAGAAAATATAAAAGAAGCGATAAATAGTACTAAAGAAAAAGCAGGAGTCAAAGGAAAAATGCTATATATGCCTATCAGAATAAAAGTAAGTGGACAAATGCACGGACCTGAACTACCTGATACAATTTATCTATTGGGAAAAGAAACCGTTTTAAAAAGATTAAGCAGGTGATAAAATGAAATTTTATAATACTTTAACAAGAAAAGTAGAAGAATTTATTCCAAACGACAAAAACAATGTATCATTTTATACATGTGGTCCAACAGTATACCATGACCAACACATAGGAAATATGCGTAACTATATCGGACACGACATTCTAGATAAAACCCTAAGATATTTAGGATACAACGTTACTAGAGTAATGAACATAACAGATGTTGGACACCTAACAAGTGATTCTGACTCTGGAGAAGATAAAATGGTAAAAAGTGCTAAAGAAAAAAAATCAAGCGTTCTAGAAATAGCAAAATATTATACAGACGCTTTCTTTAAAGACTTTGAATTACTTAATAATCGAAGACCAGACATAGTAAGTCCAGCAACAGCTCATATAAATGACTACATAAAAATAATTGAAAAACTATTAGAAAAAAAATATGCATACAAAAGTGGAGGAAATGTTTACTTTGATGTATCCAAACTTGATGATTACTATAAATTAACAAATCATAAAGAAGATGAAATGGTTGTCGGAGTAAGACAAGGCGTAACCAATGATGATAATAAAAAAAATCAAGCAGACTTTGCCCTTTGGTTTACTAAGTCAAAATTTGAAGATCAAGAATTAAAATGGGATTCTCCATTCGGAATAGGCTACCCAGGTTGGCATATAGAATGCTCTGGAATTAGCATGCATTATCTTGGAGAACATCTAGATATTCATGGCGGAGGAGTAGACAATATCTTTCCTCACCATACCAACGAGATA
>CAZVVV010000084.1:0-4572 GCA_964630725.1 uncultured Muribaculaceae bacterium | reverse complement strand
ACTTTATTTGTATTAGTAATCCAAGTCTTATTATCAGTATTTTCTCTTATATAACTTTCATAATTCTTAGAATAATCAAATACTTTTTCATATTTTATTAATTCCTTTGCTATTATTGCCATATCATAAGCACTTGAATAAGCTCCATCTTCATCTAATCCCGTACTATTTTTAAAATACGTATTTTGTAATCCAAATTCTTTTGCTTTCTTATTCATTTGATTAACAAAAGCCTCTTCAGTACCAGAAACCCTTTCAGCCATTAAAACCATTGCATCATTCGCAGAACCCATTATTATCCCCTTTAATAAATCATCAACAGATATTTTTTCACCAATTTCAAGCCATATTTGAGAACCACCCATATTCTTAGCATTCTCTGATGTAGTTAAAACCTCATCAGTTTTTAATGCATCCTTTTCAATTGCTTCGAATATTAAAATTAAACCCATCATTTTAGTAAGAGAAGCCACTTCATGAGATTTATTTGCATTTTTATTATACAATACTTGTCCAGTAGATGCCTCAATTATAACAGATGAAAAAGCTGAAGGTGTTAGATCAACATCTTTAGAATTTGTCTCTAATGCAAAAATATTTATTGGTAATAAACTAACAATTAGTAATAAAATTATTATTCTTTTTATAATACCACCTCAGTTAAAAATATGACAAATAGATTTTTTTAGACTTATTTTTACTTTATTTTAATATAATTTAGTGATAATATATACTTAAGGAGGAGTTATGAAATTTGTTAAAAATTTATTAATTATAATTTTTATACTTCTTTGTCTTTTTATAGCACTCAAATTAAAAGATATTAGTTTTTTTAATAATAACAACAATGAAACAATTGATGAAAAAATAGAAATCGGAAATACTAAATATAAAAATTATAAAAAATGTAAAGATTATAATCTAAAAAATATAGATAGATACCTTCAATATAAAGAAAAAAATAAAAAAATTGATTATTGTGATGTTGTAACATACGTAAATATTGGACTTGATAATGAATACTATACTAATACAGAAAAAACTGATATGTCCTATGGTAATCTTATTCTAATGAATAAATATTTGTATTTAGATAAAGACTATATACCCAATGATTTAGAAGAAATATCTAGTGATTATTTTATATATGGAAATACTAAAGTTAGAATGATGAGAAAAGAAGCAAAAGAAGCATTTGAAAAATTATCTAGTGATTCAATTAAAAATGGAACCCCAGTATATGGACAATCAGGATTTAGAGAATACTCTAAACAAAAAGAACTTTATGATTATGCAGTTTCCATAAGTGATATTGAAACTGCAGATAAAGATACTGCAAGACCAGGATACTCAGAACACCAAACCGGACTTGTTATAGATGTATCATCAACCAAAAATGGAAATATGCTTACATTTGATAAAACACCATCTTTTAAATGGATGAATGATAATGCTTATAAATATGGATTTATACTAAGATACCCTAGCAATAAAGTTGATATAACAGGTTATACTTATGAATCATGGCATTATAGATATATTGGCATTGAAGCAGCGACTGATATGCATAATAATCATAGTGATTTATCTTATGATGAATATTATTATAAATATATAAAAAAATAAAAACCCTATTGGGAGACTGCTGATATAGTTTACAGTTATCTTTGTAAACATTTTCAGCAGTCTCCCCTATTGGGTTTTATTTTCATAATGGTGATCCCTCAGGGGTTCGAACCCTGGACCCACAGATTAAGAGTCTGTTGCTCTACCAGCTGAGCTAAGGAACCAATCAATATGTTATAATCATAACATATTTTTTTTATTTTTAAAAGTACTTTTTCATATTTTTTATTACTTTTTTCAATTTATTAATTATCTTTAATTTAAAAACTTAGCGCAATCTTCTTCATCAATACCTTCATATTGTAAACCACTTTGTTCTTTCACTTGACTATCAGTACCTTTTATACCATTTCCCTTTGTGTCCCTTATACACACTTTAATAATATCATTTTTATATATTGCTCTTGCTTCTTCTATTTTATTATCCCAAGCACTTGTAGTTAACTTTTTCTCTAATAAATCAGCATCATCAAGTAAAAAATCATATTCTTTTTCAGTTAACTCATCATTTATTTCTAAATCTCCCAATACTGCATTAATCATATTTTGTGCTGTTACTCTAGTAGCATCTTCTTTAGACTCTTTTACATAATTACCTACCATTGCAGTAGAAATAGATGCAAGTATTCCTAGTATTACTATTATTGCTAATAATTCTACTAATGTAAAACCTTTTTTATTCATAATATTTATCCTCCTTAGTATAAGGATACAATAAAAAAAGACTGTTTTCAAGTCCTTTTACTAACATCAATACAATTTCTTTTTAATTCTTTCTATTACTCTTGAAGGATTATCTAGAAAATCTTTATATAAATTATCATGCTTTTTTATTTCTCTTAATATTTCTATTTCTTCTTTTGACATATACATACTATATTTATCATCATTATCTGCTACTACATAAATATCATTACCAATTAAATAACTTAATTCTACATTAAATACTTTAGTTAGCTCAATCAAATTCTTAGTACTTGGTGTTTTTATACCTTTCTCCCATTGACAAATACTAACTTTAGAAACACCAATCAATTGTCCTAATTCATCCTGAGTCATATTCTTTGCTTTTCTACATATTTTTATTCTGTCTCCAAGAATCATACTTTCACCCCATGCATACATTATAAAAAAATATACTTTATAAAATGTCGATATTAACCGAAAGTTAATTTGTTTTTTATAACAAAAGAAGACAATTTATTCATTGTCTTCTTTTGGCTTATTAGATAGGAAACTAACTTTTTCTGCAATTATTTCTTTTTTATATATTTTAGTATCATTCTTTTCATACACTGATGATTGAATTCTTCCTCTTACTCCGAGTATATCACCCTTTGTACAATATTCTTTAGTATTTTCTGCTACTCCTTGCCAAAGAACACAATCAATAAAATCAGTTTCATACTCACCATGAATATTCTTAAAATTTCTTGGTACTGCAAGTGTTATAACACTCCTTTTAGTGCCATTTTCATTTTCTAAGACTTCTGGTGTTTTTACTAGTCTACCTACTAAAATTACTTGATTTAACATAAAATCACCTCCTTCCAAACTCACTATAAAACATTAAAAAATACTTGTAAAATGACTATTTACAAGTATTTATAAGAAAAAGTATTACATTTTTAAAAATTGCCTTAAGTAAATTTTTAATTTTAATGCTAATATTATATTAAAACATATAATATTCAACAAATTTGTTCGTTTTACAAACATTTACAAATATTTACACTTTATTCTACATATTTCTATTATTACTTTTGTTATATTATATTTGGTGATTATATGTATGTAAAAATATTTGACTTAGAAAGCGAAAAAGACTTAGAAGAAGAAATAAATAATTTCTTAGAAGAAGATATAGAAGTAATAGACATTAAATACCAAGTAGCAGTACAAATATGTGGTGAAGAACAAATATATTGCTTCTCTTCAATGATTATATATACAAAAAAAGAAGACTAATTAGTCTCCAAGTTCATTACCATCTGCATCTTTATTTATTGTACCAACAAGTATAAGAATACCTTCGATAAAACCCCATGTACTTGATACAAAATATAATAAACCAAATGATAAACAAGTAATTAAAAGCTGAGCAATTGCTTTCCCTTTATAGCCTAAATAAAAGTTATGTGCTCCAAATCCTCCGAGAAAAATACCAAGTAAACCAGCACCAATCTTTGATTTTCTTTCTTCCATAAAACAATTAATTATTACAATCAGTACAAGTAGAACCCTTAGCAACCATTTCCATTAAAGTTCCAAGCTTAACTTGTAATCTTTCCTTTTGTTCTTTATTCCAATATTGATCAGGAGTAATATCATCATCAATTTCAGAAGTTTCACTATCATAATCAATTACTTTACCATCAATTACAAAAGCAACATATGGAACATAAACCTTTTCTTTACCATCATCAGTATAAACAAGCTTACCCCTTAATAACTTCACTATTTCTTGATACTCTTTAGTATTCTTTTCCCTATCATTTTTAATATTTAAATAATAAATTTCATCCATTCCCTTTTCCTTAGCAGTTTCATTTAAAATCTTAACATAAGCTTGACACCATTGACAATCAGGAAATCCCATATATACAACACCTGTACCATTCTTTAAGATATCAACCACTTCTTCAGCATCCTTATAAACAAATGGATTATCTTCACCTACCCCATATTCCTTATCAAACTTCTTTGCATCATTTCCTTTAAATATAAAGAAACATGCAACCAAAGCAATTACTATTATAATTACCACTGGTATAACAATTTTTAAACATTTTTTCATCTTAAAATCCTCCATATATTATATTATTATATTTATTTTATTCTTTACAAAAGAATTAACAACTTATGACCTATTCCATCAACACGATGAAACCAAAATTTAATCGACTTTCACTTTTCTTTGCCAAGAAAAGTGAAAGATTTAGGTAT
>CAZVVV010000083.1:0-4573 GCA_964630725.1 uncultured Muribaculaceae bacterium | reverse complement strand
ATTATTTACATATTTTTCCTTAAAAGAATAAAAATCATCATTAGAATTTATCTCTTCAATTTCAGATACTTCAACTTTTTTATAATTACCAAGTACACTTATATTAATTTCTTTTACATCATCAACTTTTTCTTCCACTAAAATCTTTTTATCATATTTAATAGTATCTTTTACTTTTTTAAAGAACTCTTTTTCATCTTGTGCAATTTCTATTCCAATACTAGAACCTAAACTAGATGGTTTAATAAATACTGGAAACTTTAATTTAGATAATTTTTCTAAAACTAGTTTTTTATCATTTAACTCATATGAATAAAACCAAGTATAATTAACCACTGGTATATTATTAACACTTAATAATTCTTTTTGAATTACTTTATCTTGTCCTAAAGCCGCTCCAAGAACACTAGGACCAGCATATGGTACTCCAAGCATATTTAAATATCCTTGTAAAGAACCATCTTCTAAATAAGCTCCATGACCAATTGGTACAACTATATCTATAACACATAAATTCTTTTTAAAAAGACCTAATCTTTGTAATACAAACGTCCTATCTATTTTAACCAATGCAACTTTTTTAGCATATCTTTTTACTAAATCAATATCCCTAAAATTAATTATACTTTTTAAATGTTCTCCAGTATACCAAGTATTATCTTTATCAATATAGATTGGTATTATTTTATATTTATTTTCATCAGCATATCCCATTGCCTCGATAGCAGAAATAATACTTATCTCATGCTCAACACTTTTACCTCCGAATATAACTCCTATATTTAATCTCATATTATTACTTCCTTCCTTTCTTTTAGTATATCAAATTATATAGAATATAACAAATATTTTTTAAAAAGAAGTGTAAAGAAAAAAGACAAGTTAATTTTCAACTTGTCCTCCTTTTAATTTAACTTTAAATTGGTAATTCATATTTGTTGGAGATTCTACTTGATGAGAACTTCCCCATACACCACCATTTGATTCACATGTATCTTTTGTAGTATAAGTAGTATCACTACATACATTATCATTATCTGAAAGAAATAATTTAATTTCATCTTCAGTACCAGTAACCCATGCTTTTAATACATATGACACACTTCCTGTACTAGTAAAAGATCCACTATCTAAAACAAATTCATTAAAATATTTATTACTTGATGTTCTAACTTGTAAACTAGAAACCAATTCACCAGTAGTAGCAGTACCAATTACATACTCTTCTTTTGCTACCCCATCCAAAACATACTTTTTAAGTAAATTAATTTTTACATCATCATTTGTTATCCCTTCATTTGAAACAAGTTCAAAAGCTAAATCATAATTAATTTGTGCATCACCCTCAATAGTAGAGTCAACATCAAAAGTATATGCTTTATCATTCGTAATCGAAGTACCTACTTCATCAGAAACAGGCTTTTCATCAGTTAAAGTCATAGCACTTTCATTATCAAAATTTATTTCTAACTTACCAGAAATTATATCATTTTCTCTAGAACCAATAAAATTAGCATAATAATACGCAAAAGCAGATCCCGCGATCAATAAAAGCAATACAATAGTAGATATAGTAACTATTAATTTTTCTTTTTTAGTTTCATTATTACTCATAATAACACCCTACCTTCTTACTATTAAATAGTACTAAAAATATCAAAAAAAGTCAATAGACCTAAATAATAATTTTTATTTTTTTGTTTTATAAATACCAAAGCTTTTCATTATTTTTTCTAACTTCTTTTATAATTCCACTTCCAATACATCTATCATCAATATATAAAGCACATACTTGTCCAGGTGTTACTGATTTAACTTTATCATATGATACCAATAATTCATCATCATTTAACTTAGTAATACTAACTTTTACATCATTACTTCTATATCTAAACTTTGCACTACATTCTTTTAATTCTTCTTCATAATTAATTACTAAATTATCAATTATACAACTATCAGAATATAAATATTCATTATCATCACCAATAGCAACATATAAAACATTCTTATCCAAATCTTTTCCAACAACAAACATTCTATCTTCAGTACCACCAACATTAAGACCTCTTCTTTGACCAATTGTATAATGCATAAGACCTATATGATCACCCATTACTTCATTAGTTTCTATATTAATAATTTTACCTGGTTTATTAGGAAGATAATTAGACAAAAACTCTCTAAAATGTCTCTCACCAATAAAACATATTCCAGTTGAATCCTTCTTTTCAGCAGTTATCAATCCATATTCACTAGCTATTTTTCTTACTTCACTTTTTTCTAAATCACCAACAGGAAATAATACATTTTCTAATTGTTCATTTGTTAGTTGCGCTAAAAAGTAAGTTTGATCCTTATTAGAATCTATTCCCTTATATAAATTACCATCAATAAGCCTAGCATAATGTCCAGTTGCTATATAATCAGCCTTAAGCTTTAAAGCTTCTTTTTTAAATAAATCAAATTTTATATACTTATTACACATAACATCAGGATTAGGAGTCCTACCTTTTTTCAATTCATCAAGAAAATAAGTAAAAACATAATCCCAATATTCTTTTACAAAATCTACTCTATGTAATTCTATTCCTAAATCTTCACATACCTTTTTAGCATCATTATAATCTTGTTCTTGAGTACATATATTTTCATTTAAAGTAGGATTCCCTTTTATATCATTATTAACTAAACTATCCCAATTTCTCATAAAAAGTCCCACTACTTCATATCCCATATTCTTTAAAATAATTGCACTTACTGATGAATCAACTCCACCAGACATACCCACTACTACACGTTTCATTATTTTACCTCTTTTATATATAAATCTTTTAATTGATTTTCATCAACATAATTCGGAGCATCAGTCATTAAACAACTAGCACTAGTAGTCTTAGGAAAAGCAATAACATCACGAATATTTTCAGTATTTGTAAGAAGCATAGTCAATCTATCCAAACCTAAAGCAAGTCCTCCATGTGGAGGTGTTCCATATTTAAAAGCTTCAAGTAAGAAACCAAACTTTTCATTCTTTTCTTCCTCAGTTAAACCAATTGTTTCAAATATTTTACTTTGTAAATTCTTATCATGAATCCTTATTGAACCCCCACCAGCTTCATAACCATTAATTACTATATCATAAGCATCAGATAAACATTTTAATGGATCAGTATCTAATAGACTTATATCACTATCTTTAACCTTAGTAAATGGATGATGAAGAGCAACATATCTTTTTTCTTCCAAATCATATTCAAACATAGGAAAATCTACTACCCAAAGCATTTTATAATCATCTTTATTAATTAAATTAAGATCATTTGCTAATTTAATTCTTAAAGCTCCAAGCGATTGTTTTACTATATCATAAGATCCTCCAGATAATAAAACTAAATCATTTTCTTCTAAAGAAAGAGTATTAATCAAATCATTTTGAACATCTTCATTCATAAACTTAATTATACTTCCATTAAGAGTTTCATTATATTTTAAATAAACCACTCCAGTACTATTATATTTTTTTACAAATTCACTCAAATTATCCAAATCTTTTCTTGAAAACTTATCACTAGCATTTTTAACCACTAAACAATTTACTATTTCTTTATCTTTAAACATAGGAAACTTTGTATTTTTAAATATACCACTAACATCATTTATTTTCATATCAAATCTTAAATCAGGTTTATCACTTCCATACAAATCCATAGCTTGTTTATATGGCATCCTATCAAGTGGTAATTTAATATCAATCCCTTTTATTTCTTTAAATAATTTTTGTAATAATCCTTCAGTTATACTAATAACATCATCTTGATTTACAAAACTCATTTCCATATCTATTTGAGTAAATTCAGGTTGACGATCAGCACGTAAATCTTCATCTCTAAAACACTTAGCTATTTGAAAATACCTTTCAAAACCTGAAACCATAAGTAATTGTTTAAATATTTGAGGAGATTGAGGTAATGCATAAAACTTATTCTTATTTACACGAGATGGCACTAAATAATCCCTTGCCCCTTCAGGAGTTGATTTACATAATATTGGAGTTTCTACTTCAAGAAAACGATTATCTGATAAATAATTTCTTGCTATCATACATATTTTATGTCTTATAATAAACTTACTAGATAAATCTTCCTTTCTAAGATCTAAATAACGATATTTTAAACGTGTTTCTTCACTAGCATTAGTATTATTATTAACCTCAAAAGGAGTATCAAGAGATTCATTTAAAACCTCAAAAGAAGATACCTCAACTTCAATATCCCCAGTTAAAAGATTAGGATTTTTATTAGTCCTTTCTATTACTTTACCAGATACTTTAATTACACTTTCATTTTTTAAAGAAGACAATTCCTCAAAAAAATTCTTTTCTGGAGAAACCACTAATTGTATTAAACCACTACGATCACGAAGATCAATAAATAACATTCCACCAAGATTTCTCTTTTTACTAATCCATCCATATAATTCTACTTCTTGATTAACATTTTTAATACTTAAATCAGTATTAAATATTTTTTTCATAATATCATTCCTTTCAATAAAAAAACAGTTATATCCC
>CAZVVV010000082.1:0-4591 GCA_964630725.1 uncultured Muribaculaceae bacterium | reverse complement strand
CAATAAAACAAAAAAGTAAAAATAGGTTTATTATCAAGAAAAAATATGCTATAATGACTATGATAAGGAGTATAGGCTATGGATAATAACGTTATATCATTAAGACAATTTATAAATAATAAAGACAATTATGCTTATAAAGCACAAACTTTTTGCCGCTTAATGAAAATAGTATGTGATGCTATAGAAAAAGAACCAAGAGCATTAGTTAGAATTAACCTAGATGAAATAAAAATAAATACATTAACTGGAGAAATAATTCTATCAGACAATCTATTTGCAACAACAGATAAAACAATTGCAGGAGTAAATACAGGAGTAAGCCTAATGGCAGATCGTAAAAGTTCCTTTGAACATAAAAGAATATCATTTGCCCTTATGGTACTAGGCTGGTATGTGAATGAAGACCATAGTGCTGTATTCAATGACTTAATGGTATTAGAAAACTTTAACAATTATATGAGTAAAGTTCCAAAATGGTTACAAGATTATTTTATAAGCGTATTTCTAAGAATGGACTATACTAAATCATTCTCAGATTATTATAAAAATAACTTTATAGATAAGGTTAAAAATGACATAAAAACATCACTTGAACCATATCACTTAAACGATGAACAAATGAAAAAAATAACATCAGTAATAGTTAAAAAGACACAAAGAATAATGAAAGGTGGACAATAATATGAATAAAAATCTTTTTGATTTTGCAGAAGACAAATTCTTAGAAAATATTCCCACAGTCATAACAAGTGTAAAAAAGTCACTTGATCAAGTAAACCAATCACAATATCAATTTCAAAATCAAACAAATGAAAACTCAGGAAACAAAATGGAACAAACTCAAAACAAACAATTAGTAAAATCAAGACAATTAAACTCAAATCAAACAGTAAGACCAATAATAAATAATGAACAACCTACATATAATAATTATTCAAATTATTCAAACTATCAAACACCTCAAGGAGGATACACAAATCAAAATGGCTTATCAACAGTACTAATACTATCATTAACACTCTTATTAATAGTGCTAGTATTCGCAGTAACATTCTTTATAATTAATTTTGTATAAGAGATGCTAGACATCTTTTTTTTATACAAAAAACGAGTTTATCAAAACAAATATTTGTGATATAATGAATGAGGAGTGATATACATGGATAAGATAATTATAAAAGGAGCAAGAGAAAACAACTTAAAAAACATAAATCTTGAACTACCTAAGAATAAATTAATAGTAATGACTGGGGTTTCTGGAAGTGGAAAGTCATCACTTGCTTTTGATACAATTTGTGCTGAGGGAGAAAGAAGATATCTAGAAAGCCTATCATCATATGCAAGACAATTTCTCGGAGGAACAGAAAAACCAGACGTAGACTCAATCGAAGGTTTATCACCAACTATATCAATAGACCAAAAAACAACCAATAAGAATCCTCGTTCAACTGTAGGTACAGTAACAGAACTTTATGATTATTTAAGACTTTTATTTGCAAGAATTGGTACTCCATATTGTCCAACTCATAAAATTCCAATAAAAAATCAAAGTATTGAAGAAATGACTAACAAAGTAATGGAATTAGAAAGTCAAACTAAAATAATAATTGAAAGTCCAGTAATCGAAGGCAAGAAAGGTACACATAAAGATTTACTCGAAGACTTAAGAAAAAGTGGTTATGTAAGAGTAATTATAGACGATAATCAATATGACCTATCTGAAGAAATACAACTAGATAAAAATAAAAAACATAATATTAACGTTATAATCGATAGATTAGTTCTAAAAGAAGAAATAAAATCAAGACTATATGAATCAATAGAAAATGCTTGCAAACTATCTCATGGAAAAGTAGTAATAGATGTACTTGGTAAAGAAAAACTATTATTTTCAGAAAACTTTGCCTGTCCTCATTGCGACTTTTCATTAACAGAACTAGAACCAAGAATATTTAGTTTCAATGCTCCATATGGAGCTTGCCCAGAATGCAAAGGGCTCGGAGTAAAATTGGTGATAGATCAAGATTTAATCATGCCAGACAAATCCAAAAGCATTCTAGAGGGTGGAATTGTAACCCTAGGAGACGATACTGAAGGACTAAACTTCAAAAAATTAGAAATAGTTTGTAAACACTATAATATTGATTTATCAAAACCAATAAAAAAACTAACCAAAGAAGAACTAGATATCATTCTTTATGGAACAAATGAAATAATTCACTTCAATTACAGTAGTAAAAGTGGTAATACATTCAATAACTATGGTACATTCGAAGGAATAATAACCAATTTAGAAAGAAGATATTTAGAAACTACTAGTACTTGGATAAGAGAATGGTTAGAAAACTACATGATTGAATTACCATGTCCAACATGTAAAGGATCAAGACTAAAAAAAGAAGTATTATCAGTTCTAATTAATAATAAAAACATCTACGAGCTAACACAATTAAGTATAAGAGACTTATATAACTTCTTAGAAGGCATAAAACTAACAAAAGAACAAGAACAAATATCAGAACTATTAATAAAAGAAATAAAAGATAGATTAACATTCTTAATAAATGTTGGATTAGACTATTTAACATTAGATAGAATGGCAGGATCACTATCCGGAGGAGAATCACAAAGAATAAGATTGGCAACTCAAATAGGTACAAGACTAACAGGAGTTTTATACGTTCTAGATGAACCAAGTATTGGACTACATCAAAGAGACAATGACAAACTAATAGACGCAATGCTTGAAATGAGAGATTTAGGTAACACCTTAATTGTAGTAGAACATGACATTGATACTATGAAAAAAGCTGACTTTTTAGTAGACATCGGACCAGTCGCCGGTGACAAAGGAGGATATCTAGTGTCAAGTGGAACACCACAAGAAGTTGCAAACGACGAAAATAGTTTGACTGGTAGATATTTAAGTGGCAAAGAATGTATTGAGACACCAAAAACAAGAAGGAAAGGAATAAAAAAAGAATTAAAAGTAATCGGAGCCCAAGAAAATAACTTAAAAAATATAAGTGTAAACTTTCCATTAGGAACATTTACTTGTGTAACCGGAGTATCTGGAAGTGGTAAATCAACTCTAGTAAACGAAATATTATATAAGACCATAGCAAATAATCTTTACCCAACAAAAGAAAAACCTGGAAAAGTAAAAGAAGTAAAAGGACTAGAAAACATAGACAAAGTAGTCCATATATCACAATCACCAATTGGAAGAACACCAAGAAGTAATCCAGCAACATACACTGGAGTATTCGATGAAATAAGAGAACTATTTGCAACAACCAAAGAAGCGAAAATGTTAGGATACGATAAAAGTAGATTCTCATTCAATGTAAAAGGCGGAAGATGTGAAGCATGTCGCGGTGATGGAGTTAAAAAAATAGAAATGCATTTTTTACCAGACGTCTATGTACCATGTGAAATATGTCATGGAAAAAGATATAATACAGAAAGCTTAAAAATAAAATTTAAAGGTAAAAATATTCATGACGTACTAGAAATGAGAGTATCCGAAGCATTAGAATTCTTCGACAACATTCCAAAACTAAAAAGAAAGTTAAAAGTCTTAGAAAACGTAGGATTAGGATACATAAAACTAGGACAACCAGCACCAACCCTATCCGGCGGAGAAGCATCACGCGTTAAACTAGCTAAAGAATTACAAAAAAAGCCAACTGGTAAAACCCTATTTATTATGGATGAACCAACAACAGGCCTACATACACATGATATTAAAAAACTACTTGCCATAATAAACAAAATAGTGGATAATAAAGATACAGTAATTGTAATTGAACATAACCTTGATTTGATAAAAACTGCAGATTACATAATTGATTTAGGTCCAGAAGGTGGAAAAGAAGGCGGTACAGTAATAGCAACAGGAACTCCTGAACAAATAGCACAAGTAAAAGAATCTTATACTGGACAATATCTTAAGAAATACTTATAAGGGGGAATAATATGAATCCAATTGCATTATCACTTGGTCCAATAAAAATATATTGGTACTCCATAATAATATTAATTGCCATAATATTAGCATCAAAAGTACTATTTAAACAAGCAAAAAAACAAAATATAAAAGAAGAATTTCTAACTAATTTAATATTCTATGGAGTTCTATGGGGAATAATTGGAGCAAGACTATACTACGTTTTATTCAATCTTGACTACTATATACAAAATCCCATAGAAATAATAGAAATATATAATGGAGGACTAGCAATTCATGGAGGAATAATCGCTGGAGCAATATTCTTTATATACTACTCGAAAAAAAACAAAATGAACTTCTTAAAAATATTTGATTTAACAGCACCAGCCTTAATATTAGGACAAGCAATAGGAAGATGGGGAAACTTTATAAATCAAGAAGCTCATGGTCCAGCAGTTCTAAAACAAACATTAGAAAACCTTCCAATACCAAACTTTGTAATAAAAGGAATGAATATCAATGGTACATACTATCATCCAACATTCTATTATGAATCAGTATGGGACTTTCTAGGATTCATACTACTAATAATCTTAAGAAAAAAACTAAATCTAAAGACAGGCCAATTAACTGGAA
>CAZVVV010000081.1:0-4597 GCA_964630725.1 uncultured Muribaculaceae bacterium | reverse complement strand
TACTATAATAACTCAATTTTTAGGATCATTATTTATATTTATTCTAACAATTAACTTATGCATTAATTTAGCAGTATCATTTAATCAAAGCAAACAATTTGGAATAGGAATATTTTTACTTAGTCCAATATTCTTATCAATAATAGTATTTAATAATAATATAACATATAAGTATAATAAGAATACATATCCTAAAAAAACAAACCAATAAAAAAAGAAATTACATAGTATAATTTCTTAAATAAAGAAGTTAGGTTTATTTACATCATTACTATCATTAATTTTATTAGAAACATTATTACTATTATTTGTATTATTCTTTCTATCATTTGAATTAATTTCTTTTGCAACTCTATACATCGTTTTAGCATTATTAATAATTGGCTTTACTTGATAAAATACTGGTATAGCTTGATTAATTACACCAAGTGTTTTACTAGCACCATTTAATAAACCTGTAAAAGTAAAAGTGCTTGCCTTAGTAGCACCACCCAGCGCACTAACCATTGGAGCAGCACTTCTAGCACCCAATAAAGAAGAAAGCGGACTAGTACGGGCAGCGCCCATCAAAGGACTTGCCATACGAGTAGCATTTGGTACTGTACCCATCATATATGGATAAAATTGATTATACATAGTTATTCCTCCTAATATATAATATGCATATAATAAACTATTGTCCTAAAATATTAAGAAATTAAGATACTTTTTGGAACCAAAAAAGTTTATTAACATCCTTTACATTTATTTAAACTTGTGCTATATTATATACGAAAAACAAATGATGAAGACGGAAATATATTACTTTTTTAAGAGAGTTAGTGGTCGGTGTAAACTAATAAAAAGATATATTTCAGATCACTTCTGATGTGTTTTATTAAAAGTAAAAACGGTTACGCGTTATAGTATTAGAGTATAAAAATAAGGTGGTACCACGATTGATTCGTCCTTTGGTATCATCTTTTTTAATTTAAAAGGAGGATAATATGTTTAAAGAATTAAAAAAAGGAAAACCAGAAGAAATAGAATCATTTTATTCTAAATTTTGGGAAGAAAATAATATCTTACAAAAAAGTATAGATAATAAAGACAAATACTTTGTATTCTATGATGGCCCTGCAACCGCAAATGGATTCCCAGGACTTCATCATATGATGGCTAAGTTTTTAAAAGACAGTTTTTGTAAATACAAAACAATGCAAGGATATAAAGTCCTAAGAAAAGTAGGTTGGGATACTCATGGTCTACCAGTTGAATTAGCGGTAGAAAAAGAACTTGGATTCAAATCAAAAACTGACATTGAAAAATATGGAATCGAAGCCTTTAATAAAAAATGTAAAGAATCAGTTTGGAAAAATGAAAAAGCATTTAGTGAACTTACTACTAAAATGGGACAATTCATTGATTTAAAACACCCTTATGTTACATATGATAATAATTATATTGAAACAGAATGGTGGATTCTAAAAAAATTCTTTGATGAAGGACTATTCTATGAAGGACATAAAATATTACCATACTGTCCAAGATGTGGAACAGGTCTTGCCTCTCATGAAGTAGCACAAGGATACAAAGAAGTAAGCGTAGATACTGTTACTGTATCATTCAAAATAAAAAATGAAGACTGTTACTTCTTAGTATGGACTACAACTCCTTGGACATTAATTGCCAATGTTGGTTTATGTGTTAATCCAAACGAAGAATATATAAAAGCAGAATCAATGGGATATAAATTCATCGTGGCTAAAAAATTAGCGGACAAAGTACTTGGAGAAGACTATAAAGTACTTGAAACATATAAAGGAAAAGACTTAGAATACACTGAATATGAACAACTAATACCAGAACTTTCCGTATCTAAAAAAGCATTCTTTGTATGCTGTGATAACTATGTAACCATGGAAGATGGTACAGGAATAGTTCACCTTGCACCAGCATTTGGACAAGACGATGCCCTTGTAGGTAAAAAATATGATTTACCATACCTAAACCCAGTCGGAGAAGATGGTTGCTATTTAGAAGGCCCATGGAAAGGGACACTTGTATTTGATGCAGATTTAGATGTAATAAAATATCTGAAAGCAAATGATAAACTATTCAAAAAGCAAAAAATAGTACATAACTATCCACATTGCTGGAGATGTTCAACTCCACTTATATATTATTCAAAACCAAGCTATTATTTAGAAGTCACTAAAATAAAAGACAAAGTAATCGCAGCCAATAAAACAGTAAACTGGCATCCATCATATGTCGGAGAAAAACGTTTTGGCAACTGGTTAGAAAATCTAAATGACTGGGCAATATCAAGAAATAGATATTGGGGTACACCACTTCCTTTATGGAAATGTGAATGTGGACATACTCATATGATTGGAAGTAGAAAAGAATTAGTAAACTTATCAATCGAAGAAATTGATGAATCAATCGACTTACATAGACCATATGTTGACAATGTACACATTAAATGTTGTGAATGCGGTAAAACAATGACTAGAACAACAGATGTAATTGATTGCTGGTTTGACTCTGGCTCTATGCCATTTGCACAATACCATTATCCATTTGAAAACAAAGAACTATGGGAAACACAATTTCCAGCAGACTTTATTGCGGAAGGAATAGATCAAACTCGTGGATGGTTCTATACATTACTTATCATATCAACATTCCTAACAGGAAAATCACCATATAAAAATGTATTAGTAAATGACCTATTACTTGATAGTGAAGGAAAGAAAATGTCTAAATCAAAAGGTAACATTGTTGAACCATTTACTACTATGAAAGAATATGGAGCAGATACAGTAAGATTCTATTTACCATATGTATCCCCAGTATGGACACCATTAAAATTTGATGTAAATGGTCTAAAAGAAGTACATTCTAAGTTCTTTAATCCATTAAAAAACACTTACTCATTCTTTACAATCTATGCTAATATAGATAATGTTGATCCAAGAAACTATGAAATATCATACAATGATTTAGAAGAAATAGATAAATGGTTATTCTCTAAACTAAACAAACTAATTAAAAACGTCACAGACTCATATGAAGAATATGATTTAAATAAAGTAGTAAAATACTTAACAGACTTCGTTAGTGAAGACCTATCTAATTGGTACATAAGAAGAAACAGAAAAAGATTCTGGGGTAGTGAACTAAACAATTCAAAAAAATGTGTTTACTATACAACCTATAAAACACTACTTAATCTATCAAAACTAGCTGCACCAATTACACCATTCATATCTGAAGAAATATATCAAAATTTAACAGATAAAGAATCAGTACACCTAAGCGACTTCCCTAAATATGATGAATCTTTAATAAATGATACAATCGAAGAAAAAATGGATTTAGTAAGAGACTTAATATCACTAGGTAGAAATGTAAGAGAAGAACAAAAAATAAAAGTTAGACAACCAATTAAAGAAGTAATCCTAGATGGTAAAAATAAAAACCTTATTGGTGAGTTAACTGACTTAATAAAAGAAGAATTGAATGTAAAAGAAATTATATTCGAAGATGATCTTTCTAAATACATGAACTTTATAGTAAAACCAAACTTTAAAGAAGCAGGCAAAGTAATCGGAGCCAAAATGAAAGAATTCACTAATTTCTTAAGTAATTTAGATGAAGAACAAATAAACAAATTAAGAAATAATGAAACTATTACCTTCGAAGATATTAATATTACTAGTAATCTAATTGATATAAAAATTATTTCAAAAGAAGGATTCAATACCGCTAATATGAATAATAATTTTATAATATTAAATACTTCTTTAGATGAAGAACTAATAAAAGAAGGATATGCAAGAGAATTTGTATCAAAAATCCAAAATCTAAGAAAAGAAAAAGACTTTGATATAGAAAATAGAATTAAACTATATTATAATTCTAATGATTACTTTGACTCTGTAGTTGAAAAATTTAATGACTATATCAAAAAAGAAACACTATCATTAGAAATAATAAAAGATAAAAATATTAGCAATAAACAATTAATAAATGATATTGAAGTATCATTCGATGTAGAAAAAGTACTTATGTAAATAAGTACTTTTACTATGTAAAACAAACAAAATTTTTATACTAATTAAGAACTTATATGCTATAATTTATACAAGGAGGAAAATATATGAGTGAATTAAAACACGTTGGTATAATCGTAGATGGCAATGGAAGATGGGCAACCAAAAGAAATAAAAAAAGAAGTGAAGGCCATCTCGAAGGATCAAAAAACTTAGAAAAATTAATTCTAAAAATAAGTGAATCTGATATCAAAGTACTTAGTCTATACGTTTTTTCTACTGAAAACTTTAAACGTGATAAAAATGAAGTAGACTACTTAATGAATCTATTTACTAAATGGTTTAAAATTATTAATAAAAAATATAAAAATAAAAATATTAAAATATTATTTTCTGGTAGAAAAGAAAATCTAGATAAAAAAATTATAAAAGAAATAGAATCTTTAGAACATGATACAAAAGATAATACTGGATTAATAGTCAATTTTTGTCTTAACTATGGAGGGCGTGCTGAAATAGTAGATGCCACTAAAAAGATATACAATGATGCTTTAAAT
>CAZVVV010000080.1:0-4602 GCA_964630725.1 uncultured Muribaculaceae bacterium | reverse complement strand
GATATGATGTTATTTGTTCTGGTTCGCTTATGGGGATTAATTATAAAAAAATTGAATCTAATAGTGTTGGTAATAAGAAAGATTATATAATGTATTCAATGGATTTTGAGGAATTTTTATGGGCAAAGGGTTATAGTGAAAGTCAAATTGAAGATTTATATGTTTGTATGAAGGAATGCAGGCCTTTGTCTTCTACACAGTATGATGTTATGATGCTTAATTTTAGAGATTATATGGTGCTTGGTGGAATGCCTGCGATTGTATCTAAGTATATTGAAAACAATAATTTTAGTGGTGTTTTAGATATGCAAAAACAAATATTACTTGATTATGAAGAAGATATAACAAAATATGCTAATGGATTGGATCAGGGGAAAATACTGGCGTTTTATAAGACTATTCCAGTATTTCTTGGTAATGAAAATAAAAAGTTTCAGATATCAAAAATTACTGATGGGGCTAGAAATAGAGAATATGTAGGAGTAGTAGATTGGTTAAGAAGGGCAGGAATAATTAATGTTAGTTATTGTCTTGATGATTTAGAGCTTCCTTTAAAAGGTAATTATATTCCTACTAATTACCGAATATATTTTGCAGATACTGGGCTTCTTATTGCATCTTTGGATGAGGAAGCACAAGAGGATTTGAGAAAGAATCAAAACTTTAATACGTATAAGGGTGCTATTTATGAGAATGTTGTTGGTGATATGTTAGTTAAAGAGGGGTATGATTTATATTTTTATAAGAATGAGAAAGGAACGATTGAAATGGATTTTTTTATAAGGGATATTTCTTCACTTATTCCTATTGAAGTAAAAGCTAATGATAATTCTACTATTTCACTTAATAATTTGATTGATAGTGATAATTATAAGGATATAAAATATGGTATTAAGTTATGTAATAAGAATATAGGATTTAATGGTAAGTTTTATACTTTCCCATATTTTATGACATTTTTATTAAAGAGATATTTAAGAGAAACAAAATAAATGTTTAATACTTTACCTACCTTTATGGTGGGTTTTATTTTACTATTGTTAAAAGTACTTATTTGGTGTTATAATAGGTTTAGTTTAGTTATATGGAGGTTTTTATATGAGGTATGTTTGTTTATTTATTATAACTTTTATACTTGTTATATTTTATTATTATTTAATAGAGTTAAGAAAAGTTAAAAAGATTACTAAGAGGGGTTTACCTATTGAGTTAAAATTATTTTTAAATATGTATAATGTTGATACTAAGAAGGAACCTTATAATAGTATTATGAAGAAGCTTATTGTTATAATTGCTTTTGATACTGGTATTATGTTGCTTATTACTGAGTTGTTTTCTACTATTATAGTTAAATTAGCAGTTGCTATTCCTTGTGTATTATTTCTTATAATTATTAGTTATAAATTATTAGGTTTTTATTATAAAAAGAAGGGATTGATTAAGAATGAATCATAGTGAAATAGAAAAGAAATGGAGAAAGTATTGGGAAGATAATGATACTTTTAAGACTGATGTATGGGATTTTTCTAAGCCTAAGTTTTATGCGCTTGATATGTTTCCATATCCTTCAGGGGTAGGTCTTCATGCTGGGCATCCTGAGGGGTATACTGCGACTGATATTGTTTCTCGTATGAAGAGAATGCAAGGTTATAATGTTTTGCATCCAATGGGGTTTGATTCTTTTGGATTACCTGCTGAACAGTTTGCTATTAAGACTGGGAAGAATCCTAATGGGTTTACTGATACTAATATAAAGACTTTTATAGAACAGTTGAGGTCTTTAGGTTTTTCTTTTGATTGGAGTAAGTGTTTGTCTACTCATGATCCTAAGTTTTATAAATGGACTCAATGGATATTTAAAAGAATGTATGAGGATGGTCTTGCTAAGTATGTTGATATGCCTGTTAATTGGTGTGAAGAACTTGGTACTGTGCTTGCTAATGATGAGGTTATTGATGGTAAGAGTGAAAGAGGAGGTTATCCTGTTGTTAGGAAGAATATGAAACAATGGGTTATTGATATTCCTTCTTATGCTGAAAAGTTGCTTAATGGACTTGATGAGATTGATTGGCCTAGTTCTACTAAAGAGATGCAAAGAAATTGGATTGGTAAGAGTGTTGGAGCTTTAGTGGATTTTAAGGTTAGTGATAGTGATTATAAGTTTACTGTTTTTACTACTAGGTGTGATACTTTATATGGTGCTACTTATTGTGTTCTTGCTCCTGAACATGAGCTTGTTGATAAGATTGTTACTGATGAATGTAAGGATAGTGTTAATTGTTATAAAAGGGAATGTTCTTTGAAGTCTGAGCTTGAAAGGACTGAATTAAATAAGGATAAGACTGGTGTATTTACTGGTAGTTATGCTATTAATCCTGTTAATGGTAAATTAGTGCCTATTTGGATAAGTGATTATGTTTTAGTTACTTATGGTACTGGTGCAATTATGGCTGTTCCTGCACATGATGAAAGGGATTATGAATTTGCTAAGAAGTTTGGTATTGATATTATTCCTGTTATTAAGGGAGGAGATATTAGTACTAGTGCTTATACTGGTGATGGAATACATATTAATTCTGGGTTTTTGGATGGTCTTAATAAAGAGGATGCAATTAATAAGATGATTTCTTATTTAGAAAGTAATAGTCTTGGATGTAAAAAGATTAATTATCGTTTAAGAGATTGGATTTTTGCACGTCAAAGATATTGGGGTGAACCTATTCCTATTGTTCATTTTGAGGATGGTACTAGTTGTGCTTTAAAAGATGATGAACTTCCTTTGGTATTACCTGAACTTGAAGATTATAAATCTAAGAATGGTAAGGCTCCTCTTGATTCTGCTTCTTCTTGGGTTAATATTGTTTATAATGGTAAGAATGCTAAGAGGGAGACTTCTACTATGCCTGGGTCTGCGGGTTCTAGTTGGTATTTTTTAAGATATATTGATTCTAATAATGATGATTGTTTTGCTAATTTTGATCTTCTTAAGCATTGGATGCCTGTTGATCTTTATGTTGGGGGACCAGAACATGCTGTTGGACATTTGCTTTATTCTAGAATGTGGAATAATTATTTGTATGATAAGGGACTTGTTCCTGTGAAAGAACCATTTAAGAAGTTAGTTCATCAAGGTATGATTTTGGGAGAAAATGGTATTAAAATGGGTAAAAGGTATCCAGAGTATGCAATTAATCCTAATGATATAGTAAGAGACTATGGTGCTGATACTTTGCGTCTTTATGAAATGTTTATGGGTCCTTTGGAGGCTGATAAGCCATGGAGTAGTACTGGTGTTATTGGTGCTAGGAAGTTTATTGAAAGGGTTTATCGTTTGTATACTGAAAGTAATAAGATTAAGGATATAGAAAATCCTAATTTAGATAGAGTATATAATGAGACTGTTAAGAAGATTACTAATGATTATGAAACTCTTAATTTTAATACTGCGATTAGTCAAATGATGATATTTATTAATGCTGTTTATAAGGAAGATGTTTTTCCTAAAAAGTATGCTTTAGAGTTTATTAAGTTACTTAATCCAGTATGTCCTTTTGTTACTGAAGAATTATGGAGTTTAATGGGTCATGATAAGAGTATTGCTTATGAGGTTTGGCCTAGTTATAATGAAGATTTACTTGTTGATTCATTTAAGAAGATTGCTGTTCAAGTAAATGGTAAAGTAAGAGGAGAAATTACTGTTAATTTTGATTTAGATGAAGATTCTATAAAGGAAATGGCTCTTAATGATGATAATGTTAAAAAACATATTAGTAATAAAGAAATAGTTAAGATTATTGTTATAAAAAATAGAATAGTTAATATAGTTGTAAGATAAAGTTTTAATACTTTGTCTTTTTTTCTTGTTTTGGATTATTAAATGTGGTATCATATATATTAGATAATAGTAGTCAATAATGGGGATGATGTTATGTTTGATAGATTTTTGAAATTAAACAAAAAATCTAAGTTGTCGGTTATTTTATTTGGAGTTGCTTTAATTTCGCTTTGTATTATTTTAGTGAATCAATCTTATGCAATATTTTCAGGGACTGTTACTGATTCAAATGAACAAATAATTAAGCTTGGTAGTTTAGAGATTGTTCTTAGTGAACCATCAACTGGTATTGATTTAGGACTTAGTTCTATGTCTGATGTTGAGGGTTTGTTGCAGGAAGAAGTATATACGTTTACTGTAGAAAATACTGGTAGTGCTAATGCAATGTATAAAATTTTATTAATAGATGATGAAACTAGTAATAATTCTTATACTGGTACTTTATTAGATAAAAGTTTAATAAAACTTGGATTGGAAATAAATGGTAAAGAAATTGGACCTCTTACATTGTCTGAGTTAAAAGAATTATTAAATGAAAAAGAATTAAAATCTGGTAAAAAAGATACTTATAAATTAAGATTATGGATTAGTGAAGATGCTAATATAGATGAAATATCTGAACAACAAATATTTTTAAAATTAAAGCTTGAGGCTGATCAATATTTTAGTGAAATAGTTGGTAATTTAGATAATAGTGGTGCAAATGCGCCAAAATTAACTAGTAATATGATACCAGTATATTATGATGAGACAAGTAGTACATGGAA
>CAZVVV010000079.1:0-4672 GCA_964630725.1 uncultured Muribaculaceae bacterium | reverse complement strand
TTTTGTAATAGATAGCCTAAAACATTTGAATTAGTGTAAAAAAATGTAAACAATTGTAAATCAAACAAAATGAGTGAAAATAAACATTTTAAAAAAATATAGATATCAAATCTTAAAATTGACTTAATGCAATTTTAAGATTTGATATTTTTTTCTGCATCAATACTTGTAATGTGTGATTTTACAAGTGTTTTTAATTTCTATATAGTTAATTTGTAGGGAGGAATATCATGAAACAATCAGTTAGTTATATAAAAAATACTGCTAAAGCAAAAAAACAATTCAACAATATACTATTACAAAATAATAACCTAAATTACCATTCAAGAATACCAATTGTATATTCAAATGAGTTAATAGATACTACAATAAGGAACTCAATCAGACTGCAAAAAAGTTTTAAAGATAATATAAAGAATGGAAATTATAAAAATAAATCAACAGGATACATTGCTTCTATCAATTCTGAAACAAAAGGAAAAATAATTAAACCATATGGAAACAAGACTAATATTACATCAGATAACTATATTTTAAGATTGATAAGTGCTAATGAATTGCCTGTTTTATTCAAAAATGCAGTCTATATAGATACATTACCAGCTATGAAAGGCAAAGACAATAATTACAATGAATTGGGTTATCATCATTTTGTAGCACCTATAAATATAGAAGGAAATAATTACAGAGTGCTGATAGTAGGCAAAGAAAAGCAGAACTCTAAAAAAATATATTCATTAAATATAGAAGTTTTACAACAAAAAAGTGGAAGTGCTCCATTGGCAAACACAAATAGTGGATACCAATCAAGGGGAGCACCTCCAACTGACATGAGTATATCAGAATTAGTAAACAATGTCAATATTTACAACTATAATTTGCAACAAAATCAAGTATATAATGTATTAAATATAAGATATTAGGATACATCTAAATAATGTTCATAAAAAATAACCAAACAATCTAAAAAATACAACTCTATTCTTTATATTTACAAATATTTATGATATAATAAATACATTATTTATGGAGGTGTGCTATGGATGGTAAAATAAATGAAATTAGAAGTGCTAATGACATAGTAGAAGTCATATCATCATATTTACCTCTAGAAAAAAAAGGAAAAAACTTTTTCGGAGTATGTCCATTTCATGATGACTCCAATCCTAGTATGAGTGTATCCAAAGAAAAACAAATATATAAATGCTTTAGCTGTGGTGCAAGTGGTAATGTCTTTAACTTTGTAATGGACTATGAACACGTTGACTTTAAAGAAGCATTATCCATTCTTGCTAAAAAAGCAGGAATTACACTTAATAACGTAAATATAAAAAGTAAAGAAAATAAATATGATAAATACTATAAAATGTATGATATATCATTAAAACTATATCAAAACAATCTAAGTTCTAATTTAGGTACCAGTGCTAAAGAATACCTACATAAAAGAGGTATAACAGATGAACTAATTAAAACATTTAAAATAGGCCTTGCAACAACATCAAAAGATAGTCTAACTAAAATATTAAATAGTAAAGACTATACCAATAGAGAAATAGAACTATATGGACTTGGAACAGGTACAAATGATTTATACATCAATCGTATAATGTTTCCTTTATTTGATATATCAAATAATATTGTAGGATTCTCTGGCAGAATATATAATACTAGTTCATCATCAAAATATATAAATACTAAAGAAACACCAATATTTAAAAAAGGAGAACTATTATATAACTATTATAATGCCAAAGACAGTGTCAGACTCTTAAAAAAAATAGTCTTAGTCGAAGGATTTATGGATGTCATAAGACTACATAGTATAAACATAACCAATGCTGTAGCACTTATGGGAACATCACTTACTAAAGAACAAATAAACCTACTAAAAAGACTTTCACTTAATATAACTTTATGTTTAGATGGTGATAGCGCTGGTAGAAAAGCAATGTCTGTAAATGGTGCCTTACTTGAAGAAGCAGGATTTAATGTCACAGTATTAGAACTACCTGATAATCTTGATCCTGATGAATACATCTTAAAAAATGGAAAAGATTCATATATGTCACTTCTTAATAATGCCATACCATATAGTGACTATAAAATAAACTATTTAAAGGAAGGCAAAAATCTCTTATCAGTTGAAGATCAAACTACATATATAAATAATGTTATTGATGAGATATCAAAAGAAAAAGATAAAATAAAACAAGAATTATTACTTAATAAACTATCTAAAGAATTTAATTTAGATGTAGAAATATTAAAAAATAAGTTGCAAAATAAGGAAAAATGTAGTAAAATTGAGACGTTAAACAAAGAACCCATCAAAAAACAAAAATTAGATAGATATCAAAAGGCTACATATTTAATTTTATATACTATGCTAAACAGTTATAATGCTACGATTAAATATGAAAAAGAACTAAACTTTTTACCTACTAGACCTGCTAGATATTTAGCTAACGAAATAATTTATTACTACAAAACTAATCAAAGTCTTGTATTAGCGGACTTTATGTCTACCTTACAAGATAAAGAAGATATGAATACTATGCTAAAAGAAGTATTAAGTTATGTTGAACTTGATGAAGTTGATTTTAATGCAATGGATGAATATATATCTGTGATAAAAGGGTATAATAGTAACCGTGCTACAAAAAGGTTAATGGAACAATTAAGAAATGAACCTGATCCAGTAAAAAAAGCATTAATTGCAGAACAAATTAAACGGGTTAAAATAGGGAGTTGATTTAAGTGGTAAATGAAATCAAAACTTTTGAAGAAAGAACAAAAGGATTAGTAGAACTAGGTAAAAAAAATAATAATAAAATAACATTCGAAGAATTAGCAGAACATTTAAAAGGATTAGATCCTGATAGTGACTCACTAGATAAACTATATAATACATTAGTACAAAATAACATTGAAGTAATATCAACTGAGGGAGAAACCAATGATGATGTTGATGATAGTGATGATGGACTAGATTTAATCGAAGATATCTCAGGTAATAAAGACATAAAAATAAATGATCCTGTTAGAATGTATCTAAAAGAAATAGGTAGAATAAACCTTCTTACATCAGATGAAGAATACGAATATGCACTTCTAGCAGAAGAAGGAAACGAAGAAGCAAAAAGAATACTTGCAGAATCTAATCTACGTTTAGTAGTATCAATAGCTAAAAGATACGTTGGACGTGGAATGGCATTTTTAGATTTAATACAAGAAGGTAATATTGGACTTATGAAAGCAGTAGATAAATTTGACCCTTCAAAAGGATATAAGTTTTCTACATACGCAACATGGTGGATTAGACAAGCAATCACTCGTGCAATTGCCGATCAAGCTAGAACTATAAGAGTACCAGTACATATGGTTGAAACAATTAATAAACTAGCCAGAGTTCAAAGACAACTTACACAAGAACTAAATAGAGAACCAAGTGAAGCAGAAATAGCAGAAAAAATGGGAATCGCAGAAGATAAAGTTCGTGAAGTATTAAAAATATCACAAGAACCAGTATCACTTGAAACTCCAATTGGTGAAGAAGATGATTCACATCTTGGAGACTTTGTACCAGACGAAAGAATGATGTCACCTGAAGAATATACAACAAAAGAATTATTAAAAGAAGAACTCGAAGGAGTATTACTTACTCTAACTGAAAGAGAAGAAAAAGTATTAAAACTTAGATTTGGATTAGAAGATGGACATTGTAGAACACTTGAAGAAGTTGGACAAATATTCGGAGTTACAAGAGAAAGAATAAGACAAATCGAAGCAAAAGCATTAAGAAAAATGAGACATCCATCTAGATCTAAAAAACTTAAGGATTTCTTAACAGATTAATGAAAATAAATGAAAGACTAAAAAGAGTTGCATCATACGTTGATGACAACTCTTATATTATAGATGTTGGATGTGATCATGCACTACTAGATATATACTTAGTAAAAACTAAAAAAAATATAAAAGCAATTGCCAGTGATATAAACGATGGCCCCTTAGAATATGCTCATAAAAATATAGAAAAAGAAAACCTATTAAATAAAATAAAAATAACTAAAAGAAATGGAATAGATAACTTAGAAAAAGAAATAGAAACAATAATAATCTCAGGAATGGGTACTTCAAATATATTAGATATAATATTTAGAAATAAAGACAACTTAAAAAACATTAAAAAAATAATTATATCATCAAATAATGATTGGTATAACTTAAGAAAAACATTCATAAAAAATAACTACTATATAAAAGAAGAAAATATAATATTAGAAAATAATAAGTTCTACCCCATAATAGTATTTGAAAAAGGAATAAAAAAATATAAAAAATATGAATTAAAATATGGCCCAATTCTTTTAAAAAGTAATAATAAAATATTTAAAAAATATATAGAAAAAGAAATAATTAAATTAAATAATATAAAAAGTAATTTAACAAGTAAATACTTAATAAAAAAGATTAAATTAGAAAAAGAAATTAGATTTTTAAAAAGAATTTAATTTCTTTCATTATAAGGGTGATATAATGATAACAATTATAATACTAAGTATTTTAATTATATATATGACATATCTAAAATACAAAATATTTAAAAAAGCAGGTAAAAAAAGTATATACTCTTTAATACCAATATACTCAGATATGATACTATTTG
>CAZVVV010000078.1:0-4765 GCA_964630725.1 uncultured Muribaculaceae bacterium | reverse complement strand
AGGTTTTACTATAATTGAACTTCTAGCTGCTATTGTAATTGTTGGGATTCTTGCATCTGTTGCTGCTATTACAGTTAATAGATATATATTACAAGGTCATGATACTGTAAATGATCAGTTATCAAAACAACTTATACTTTCTGCTAAGAGTTATTATAGTGATAATGAAAATAGTTTTAAAAATGTTGGTAGTGATGGTGTTGTTATTTGGTATACTACTTTAAAAGCAAATGATTATATTACAAATGATTTAGTAGACTCTGATGGTAATTCTTGTAGTAAGAGTTATGTTGTTTATAAAGATAATAAGTATACTAGTTGTATTGTTTGTGATAATGATGGTTATAAAGATACTGATAAAGTATTGTGTACTGAAAGTTTGGATAATAATATTAAGTGTGTATGGAAAGATAATGGTAATATTAAATTAGGTGTTAAAGATGGTACAAATACTGCAACTCTTGAGTTATCATGTACTGGTAAAAATATGAAGTTTGCTAATGGTGGTTCTACTTTTAATACAGATATGTTTAGAGTTGTTAATGGTAAAATTGATAATATTGTTTATAATTCTGGTATTGGTAGTGATGGTAATGTTAATAGCTTAACTGCTAAAGTAAATTATATTGCTACTGATGGTAGTACTGGTAAGGGTAGTATTACTTTTAAAGGTGCTTTATATGTTTCTAAGAATAATGGTGAAATGATAAATAATGAAGAGATTACATATGATAATATAAGTATTGATAGTGCTGGTCCTGTATGTACGCTTACTGGTCCTTATAAAAGTGATTTAAAGACTCAAGTTAAGTCTGTTAAGAATGGTTCAACTGTTTATTATGGTATCAACTGTTCTGATAATGGTGGTATTTATGACATTAATAGTATGACTTCTGATACTATTAAAAATGGTTTTGAATCTAGTAGTGCTGTTTCTAATTTAAGTGTTATTAGTTTGAATAAGGGTACTGATAAGAAAACTATTGATGCAAAAATTTCTGTTACTGTTACTAATCCTAATATTAATGCTAGTAAGAAAGTATTTGACCTTAGTTTAGCATTTAAAAAAGATGTAATATTTGATAATTTTAAAAATGGTAATGACAGAGTTCCTTCTCAAATTGATGGTGAAGCTAGTGTTTTATCTATAGATGATCAAGGTCCTACTTGTGTATTTAATGGTCCTGGTAGTAATGCTTTATTTGATATTAAAAAGAGTAAACTTGATGTTACAAATGACGAGGATAATGAGTATGTTTTCTATGAACTTAGATGTACTGATGAAAATGGTATTAATCCTAATACATTTAAGTTTAGTGATATAAATAGTACTGAGTTTGGTAAAATAGAACAGTCTGGTGATATGTTAGCAATTAAAAATAATGATAATATAGTTATTGGATATAGATATTTAATAAAAGCTTATGAAAAGAATATTAGTTCTTTAGATAAAACTATTGAAGCTTATCTTACATATGATGAACGTAATGTAGTAGATAGTACAGGTAATAATGGTTCTAATTCTAAAGAAAGTTTACATGTTAAAATGATTGATGGTAAGAAAATTCCTACTTGTACTATAAGTGTTTCATATAGTAATGGTTATGCTGTGCTTACTGGTTCAATGGAATCTCAAAGTGGTCTTAAGGGATATGGTTGGTCTACTGATTATGGTGATCTTAGTGATCCTGATGATTATATATCAATAAGTGGTACTTCAAAAAGTGTTAGTACGAGTGTTTATAGTAATGTAGTTTATTATTTACATATGATTGATGAAAATGATTTAACTGGTTATTGTAAGACAGAAAAATATATTTATATTCCTTCTCCTGATACACCATATTTAAATGCTAGTGATAGTATTTCAAGTGGTTCATGGCATAATAAGAATTTTACTTTGATTGCTAGTGGATCTGGTTCAAATGTTACATATTATTATGGAAGTAATACTAGTTCAATGAGTACAGGTAGTTCTTATGTTTCGACTGAAACTTCTGGTACAACATATTATGCTAAAGCTTGCTGGAGTTCTAATTCTAATATTTGTAGTTCTAGTGCAGAGTATTTGGTTAAGTTAGATAAGACGCCTCCTGTTTGTGAGTATAGTACTAAAAAACTTAATGGTGATTCTTATACTCCAGGTTATTGGACTCAATATAATGTTGAAGTTAAATTTACTAATAAATCTGATTCATTAAGTGGACTTGATGATAGTAATACTTATATTCAAGGTTATACTCAAACTTGGCCTAGTGTATATCAAACTACTGTTGGTAGTAATAGTTCTAGAAATCATACTACTGTGGTTAAATGTACTGATAATGCTGGCAATGTTACTTCTAATGATGTTTCTATAAAAATAGATACAACACCTCCGAAGGTTACATGGGATGTTGATGATGGTGCAACACTTTATGTTGGCGATAAAGTTACTGCTACATGTAAAGATAGTGATAGTGGTGTAATTTCAATTAGTGGTGGATTATGGATTAATGATAAGGGTCCATATGGTAATAGTGATTTATCTACTGGTGAAGCATGGGTTACTTTCGAAAGTGATGGAACTAAAAAATTATATTTAGCATGTAATGATAAGGTTGGTAATAATTCATATGATGATTATAGTTATTCTACTCCTCAAATAACTGTTAAAGTTGAACAACGATACTGGACAAAAACGATTACAACTACAGAATATTCTTGGGAATCAAGTGGAAATGGTTATTGCAAAAAAGGTGTACAATGTTGTGAATCAAGTGAAGATAGAGTTTGTAATAAAGATAATAAAGGAATAAAAAAATTTAAAGGTTGTAATTCTTATGAATCATGTAATTCTTATTCGACAGTATATAAGTATTCTAAAAGTTATGAATGTTTAAAGAAAGATGGTAAGAGTGAATACTTCTTCTCAAAAAATAGTTCTGGTAGTGGTACTTGTACTAGTTCTTCTAATTGTTGTACTACTTTAAAATGTAATAAGTCTAATCATAACAAAATAAGATATGAAGGGTGTACTTCGAGTGAGGTGTGTGACTCTTATACTACTAGTTATACATATGATACCTCGTATACTTGTGAAGCAAACGTAACTAAAACTACCACAAAAAATCAAACTAGTTGTACCGCAGGAACTAAAGAAACTAAAGATAGTAATAATAAAGTTATTAAAGTAGTTGAAACAACATGTACTGAAGAAAAATAATTTATAAAAAAACAAACATATAATTTATTGTTTTGTTTTTTTTATTGTGTTAAAATATATATGCAGTTGAGGTGTATATGATGAATGAATTTATAAATGATTTAGGTTATAATAATTTAATGATAATTATTGCTATTATTGTAGCTATAATACTTGCTCTTATTATTATATTTATAATAGAAAAGTTTCAAAAGAAGAGACAAGATTGTGATGTTGTAGTGGAAAATTATGAGCCTTCTTCTAATGTTTATTATAAAGATCAAGTTACTGAAGAGGAAGCTAAGATGAAGCTTGATAATGCTTATGAAAAGTTAGCTAATGAGGAAGAAGAATTGATTAGTCATACTAATTTTGAGAATGAACAGGAAGAAAAGAGTGTCATTAGTTATGATGAGTTAATAAGGGTAAGTAATGATATTGATGAAAGAAATGACTTATTGCTTAAGGATGAAGGTACTGAACCTATAACTATTGAAGAACTTTATAAGAGGCATCTTGAGGAACAAGAAAGTGAAAATAAAGATAAGTTAGATAATCCAGTATTTATAGATGAAGAACCTAAAAAGTTTAAAAATTCTGAGGTTATTTCTCCAGTTTTTGGTGTTTATAAGAATGTTGTTAAGACTAAGTATACTGATGAAGATTTAGAAAAGACTGTTAATCTTGAAGATTTAGAAGTAGAGATTAGAAAGACTGAGGATTTTTTAAAGGAATTAAAAAAATTAAAGAATAAATTAGATTAATAATTTATTTTTTTTGGAGGTATTTATGAAAGTAGGAATATATACATTAGGATGTAAAGTTAATACTTATGAAAGTGAATATATTGCATCACTTTTTAGGAATAGAGGTTATACTATAGCTTCTTTTGATGATTTGTGTGATGTTTATGTAATTAATACTTGTACTGTTACTAATAATAGTGATAAGAAGGATAAGAAGATAATTAATCATGTTAGAAATAGTGATGCTTGTGTTGTAGTATGTGGTTGTTTTGTAGAAAGTCATAAGGATTATAATTTTGATGGTATTGATATAGTTATTGGTAATTATAATAAATCTAATATAGTGGATTTAGTGGAGGATTATTTTATTAATAAAAAACAAATTAAATTGATTGATAATATTATGAGAGTAGGTTTTGAGGATATGTCAATTACTACTTTTGAATCTAGGACAAGGGCTTTTGTAAAGATTCAAGATGGTTGTGAGAATTATTGTAGTTATTGTATTATTCCTTTTGTAAGGGGAAGATGTCGTTCTAAGGATAAGGATAAGGTTATTTCTGAGATTACTTCTTTAGTTAATAATGGTTATAAGGAAATTGTTCTTACTGGTATTCATACTGGTAATTATGGTAGTGATTTAGGTATTAAGTTTTCTTCTTTACTTAAGGAAATACTTGATATTCCTAATCTTGAAAGACTTAGAATATCTTCGATTGAAATAACTGAGTTGGATGATGAGTTTTTTAAGCTTTTGAGTAATCCTATTTTATGTAATCATTTACATATTCCATTACAAAATGGTTCTGATAGAATACTTGGTTTAATGAATAGA
>CAZVVV010000077.1:0-4834 GCA_964630725.1 uncultured Muribaculaceae bacterium | reverse complement strand
TTTGCAACAGAATATAGATATAGAGGTGGAACTGTAAATAATTATGTAACATTTAATAATGAAACATGGAGAATAATAGGAATAATACCTACTGAGGATACAGATGGTAATATAGAATATAGATTTAAATTAATAAGAGATGAATCAATAGGAGAGTTTCAATGGGATAGTAATAATGGTAGTTTTACTTGGACTAGTACATCATCATTAAACACATACTTAAATGAAGATTATTATAATACCCTAAGTACTGATGCACAAAACATGATAGGAACAACAAAATATTACCTTGGAGGATATAGTTCTTCTGATATAACAAGTGATGCAATGTGGCAATATGAAAGAAAAAAAGAAAATGGAAAAGATTGCACAGATGAAGATAGTGGTTTTCAAAGCGGTACAGAATGTTATTTTTTTGAAAACGATAATACTATAGCACAGAATGCTACAGATAAAAAAATAGCATTAATGTATGCAAGTGATTTTCTTTATGCACAAAATAGTTGGTTGGGAGAATACGAATCATATGAATGGTTACTTACTCATGTTACTTGGGTTGACAATACTAATGGATATGTGTATATTAATAATCAAGGTCAATTATATGCATTAAATTTAACTGATCATTCTGGACAATCATTTAATACCCGTCCAGTCCTAACTTTATCCTCATCTGTTAAAATATCAAGTGGATCTGGTACAAGTTCTAATCCATATCAATTAAGTATGTAATATCTAACATAAACTAGTAAGTTTAATTACTTATTAGTTTTTTTATGATATAATTATTTATGGAAGTGATAAGAAATGAGACAAATAATTGATAAACTAATTTTAAATAATAAAACAATATCTACTATGGAGTCTTGTACTGGGGGAGGACTTGCTAATGAAATAACTAGTTGTGAAGATGCCTCTAAAGTACTAAAGTTCTCTGCTGTTACTTATAGTAATGAATATAAAATAAAAATGGGTGTTAAAGAAGAAATAATAAATAAATATACAGTCTATAGCATAGAAACAGCACATAGTATGGCCTCATCTATTAGTAATTTTACTAATTCTAACTATGGAGTAGGTATAACAGGAAAACTAAATAAAGTAGATTTAGATAATCCTTTTGGAGAAGACAATATAGTATTTGTATCTATATATGATAGAGATAATAATATATACTATGACCTTAAAATAAAAGTAGATAAAAGTTCACGTAAAGAAAATAAAATCGTTGTAATAAACAAAATAATAGATAAATTACACGAAATATTATAAGGAGACCAATTATGAAAAAAGTAATATTAATCGATGGAAACAATCTTCTTTTCAGAAGCTATTATGCCACTGCATACTCTGGAAGTATTCTAAGAAACTCAAAAGGTTTTCCTACTAATGCACTATATGGATTTATTAACATGCTAAATAAAATTATTAATGAAGAAAATCCTAGTTATATGATGATTGCCTTTGATAAAGGAAAAACATTTAGACATGAAAAATATGAAGGATATAAAGATGGAAGAAGAGAAACTCCTCTTGAATTAAAACAACAATTTCCAGTAGCCAAAGAAATAGCAAGAACAATGGGAATAAAATGCTTTGAAATAGATAACTATGAAGCAGACGATATAATAGGGACATTTGCTAAAGAAGTAGATAAAGATGATGACTTTATTGCTACTATTGTATCAAGTGATAAAGACTTATTACAATTAATATCTAATGATGTTGAAGTAAAACTACTTAAAACAAATGACTATATTAGAATGAATGAAAAAACATTCTTTGACACCTATGGAATAACACCCCCTAGAATGGTTGATCTAAAATCATTAATGGGAGATTCATCAGATAATATACCAGGAGTCAAAGGAATCGGAGAAAAAACAGCATTAAAACTATTACATGAATATAAAACACTTGATGGTATATATGAAAATATAGACTCAATTAAAGGAAGTACAAAAAATAAATTAGAAGAACATAAAAAAGATGCTTATTTCTCATACGAACTTGCAACAATTTATAAAGATGTTCCAATTGATACTAATCTTTCAAATATTAAATATGAAGGAATAACTGAAGAATATATTCCATTACTCGAAGAATATGAATTCTATTCTATAATTAAAAAATTAGGAATTCAAAAAGAAGTAAAAGAACTAAAATATGAAGTAAAAGATAATATTTCAATTAATGGTGACTTTGCTTATTATATTCTAGTAAATGGTAACTATCATGATAAAGATGTAATAGGAATTGGTATTTATAATGATGATATATCATGTTTTATAGACAAAGAAAACTTTAAAAACTTAGATATTTTTAACAATAATAATACTAAATATACATATGACTTAAAGAAAAATATAACACTATTTAAATACTTTAATATTCCATATAATAAGAACAATAAAGACTTAGTCTTAGAAACATATCTATTAAACTATAATATAAAAGATGATATTAGTTATCTTACTAATATATATGGAGAAACTACTACTGAAGATATAAACCTTTTAAAGAAAAAAAATATTACAAAAGAAGATATAATGAAAAATACAGTCTCTAAAGCTAAATTCATTTGGAATAATAGAACTAAATTCTATAAAGAATTAAATACTAAAGAAGAAAAACTATATCTTGACATTGAACTTCCATTAACATATGTACTATCAGATATGGAATATACTGGTGTTAATATATCTTTAGAAGTCTTAAATAAAATAAAAGAAGATATTCAAAATAAATTAGAAATTCTAACTAAAGATATATATATACTCGCAGGAGTTGAATTTAATATACTAAGTCCTAAACAACTAGGAACAATTCTTTTTGAAAAATTATCTATTCCTTATCCTAAAAAAATAAAAAATAATAGTTATTCTACTAGTGCAGATATTCTAAATAAACTTACTAACTATGAAATAGTACAAAAAGTACTTACATATAGAATGCTTGCTAAACTATATAGTAACTATACAGTGGGATTAATAGAAAACATAAAAGAAGATGGAAGAATACATACTATATTTAATCAAACTCTAACAAGAACAGGAAGGCTTTCAAGTACTAGTCCTAATCTACAAAACATACCTATGAGAACAGAATATGGAAGAATGATTAGAAAAGCATTTATTCCTAGTAATAATGGTTATATCTTATCTAGTGATTATTCTCAAATAGAATTAAGAGTATTTGCACATATGTCTAATGCTACTAACTTAATCGAAGCATTTAATAATGATATGGATATTCATACTAAAACTGCAATGGATATATACCATGTATCAAAAGAACAAGTAACACCACTTATGAGAAGAAATGCTAAAGCAGTTAATTTTGGTATTATATATGGTATAAGTAGTTTTGGACTATCTGAAGACTTAAATATCAATGTAAAAGAAGCAAAAGCATTTATAGAAAACTATCTTAATACATTTACAGGTATAAAAGACTATATGGAAAGCTTAAAAAAAGAAGCTTATAAAAATGGTTATGTACAAACACTATTTGGAAGAACAAGAGTAATAGATGAATTAAAAAATAGTAATTATATGATAAGACAAAGTGGAGAAAGAATGGCACTTAATACTCCAATACAAGGAACAAGTGCAGATATTTTGAAAAAAGCAATGATAGAAATATATGATTTATTCAATGAAAAGAAATTAAAATCTAAAATGATTATACAAGTACACGATGAATTAGTATTTGATGTTTATAAAGATGAAAAAGAAATAGTAGAACAAATAGTAAAAGAAAAAATGGAAAATGTATATAAACTAAATGTTCCTTTAAAAACAGATATAAATATTGGAACCAATTGGTATGAGGCTAAATAATGCCAGAACTTCCAGAAGTAGAAACAGTAAGAAAACAATTACTAAAAAATCTACAACATAAAACTATTAAAAGTATAAATATAATTCATAATAATGTATTTGAAAATCAAGATATTAATAAAATAAAACTAAATATACAAAATCAAACAATAAATGATATAAAAAGAAGAGGTAAATGGTTAATATTTGAACTTGATAACTATGATTTACTTAGTCATTTAAGAATGGAAGGAAAATATTTATATAGAAAACCAAATGAAAAAATAGAAAAACATGAATTAGTAATATTTAATATTGATGATACATTTGAACTAAGATATCAAGATACTAGAAAGTTTGGTAAAATGTATTTAATAAATAAAGAAGATCTATATAAAAATTCTCCACTTACAAAATTAGGACTAGAACCATGGGATAATAATCTTACTATAAATTATTTAAAAGATAAGTATAAAAATAAAAGACTTCCTATTAAAACAGTTCTTTTAGATCAAAGTATAATAACAGGAATAGGTAATATATATGCTGATGAAATACTATTCTTATCTAAAATAAATCCTCATAAAAAATGCAATGAGTTAAATGATAAAGAATTAAAACTTATAATAGAAAATACTAAAAAAGTACTAGAAAAAGCAATAAAAGAAGGAGGAACCACTATAAGAAGTTATACTTCTGAAGAAGGAGTATCAGGAAGATTTCAAAATAATTTATTAGTACATAAAAGAGAAAATGAAAAATGTTTAGTATGTAATAATATAATTATAAGAGATAAAATCGGAGGAAGAAGTACTTATTATTGTAATAAGTGTCAAAAATAAAATAAATTAGTACTTGAAAAAGTACTTCTTTTATTATAAAATTAATTCATAAGAATAGAAAAAAAACATATCTAAAATGGAGGTAAAACTATGAAAAACAAACATTCGCGTTGGGGACAAAATACTTATAAATTAAACCCTAATAAAAAGAAAGTGTTATCAATAGTTTTT
>CAZVVV010000076.1:0-4906 GCA_964630725.1 uncultured Muribaculaceae bacterium | reverse complement strand
GGAGCCTCTGTTAATCTAACCAAGCGTGGAATTATTGTATTATATACTTTTTCTATTTCAGTTGCATTTTCTTTGCTTACTTTGCATTCAGAGCATTTATTACTAAATATTACTTCTCCTACTAGTAAGCCTAATATTAGAGCCATAATTATTATAATTATTAACTCTGCAGAATTGAATCTAGCTTTATCTAGTTGAAGTTTTTTTTCAATTGTTTTGAGTGCATTTTTTGTTTTTTTATTTATTTTGTTTTTTATATTTTTCATATCTTATCACCAATTATAATAATATCACATATTTTAATAGTTATAAACTGATTTTTTGTTTTTTTATGTTGTTTTATGTAAAAAAGAAGCTTAATGCCTCTTAATTATTTTATTTTTCATTTATTGTTGCTACTATATTTAATGATTTGGCAACTTGTAATAATTCTTGTTTATTCATTGTATCTGATGCTATGTAGTATTCTATTCCATTGCTTGTCCATGTATATGAAACATCTGTTAATGATCCTACGGTGTCTATTAGTAAGAATGGTTCTCCGTATGTTGGAACTATTGTTAATTCATCTGATGCTTTAACTGTTTCTTGTACTAATATGAATGGATTGTCTCCAGAGAATGTCATTATCATTCTTTGACCGTTTTCTGTTTGAATTGTTTCTTTGTTTGATAGTGATGTATTAGTAGGTAAATAGAATGGGAATAATGAATCTTCTAGTGATGAAGTAGTTTCTTCTTTTGGTGTTTCTTGACCTTGTTGTTCTTCTGTTTGTTCTTGATTATTTTGTTGCTCTTCTGTTTCATCATTACTATCTTGTTTTGTGTTATCATTTTGTTTTTGGTTATTATCTTTTGTATTTTCAGTATCTACTTGATATTCTTTTGCTACTTTTTCTAGTTTGAAGTATTCATCATCAAATGTTGGTTTTTTATCAATATTAGATACTGTAAACTCTATGTATGAAACATTTTTTTCATCTAGTACTTTTACTTGTTTTAAAGTACTGTTTTTATCTAATATTATTTGTTGTTTTTGATATGTTGGATTGTTTGGATAGTTTACTTTAGTTGTAAAAATAAAATTGTTGTCTTGTTGTTCAAATGTTGCTTCTTTATCATTTTTTAAGTCATTTACTAGCGACCCTAATAAATATACTTGAGAGTTGTTATTTGGCCATGTTGATTGGAATTTGAAACTCTTATTGATTGATGGTGATATTACATATACTCCATCACTATTTTTTAAAATTATTTGTTTATAGTCGTTTGCTTTGTTTGTTAATACAACTTTGTAGTTTTCATCTTTTTTGTAACTTACTTCAACATCATATTTGTATGTATCATCATTGTTGGTTAAGGACATTTCTCCTTCAATATAATAGCTTTTTAAATTTTCTGAATCTTTTATGAAGTTTTCTTTTATTTTATCTTCATTTAAAGTTCCACATCCTGTCAATAATAGTGTCATTACTAAAGCAATGCATAAAAACTTTTTTTTCATATTTCACTCCTTCTTTTCTTTCATTTAATTATATTTATATATTTTTTTATTATTCGTGAATATTTTTATTTTTTTGGTACATAATATTTAACGAAATAGGAAAAGGAGGAATTATATGAGTACTTTACAAAAGGTAGCTTTAGTATTCACCATAATTGGTGCAATCGTATGGCTTCTTGTTGGTTTATTTGATTTTAATTTAGTTACTTCTTTATTCGGAGAAGCTAATATTATATCTAGAATTATTTATATAATTGTAGGTATATGTGGATTAATAAATATTGGACTATTTTTTGAAGAAGATTAAAAAAACTCAAGATTTTGTTTCTTGAGTTTTTTATATTTCCATTAATTCTTTTTCTTTTTCTTTTGTTAGTTCTTCTATTTTCTTATTATAGTCATTTACTACTTCTTGAATAATATCTATTACGTTTTTTTCTTGATCTTCTGGAAGGTCATCATTTTTAACCATTTCTATTACATCTCTACGGATGTTTCTTATAGTTATTCTTCCTTCTTCAGCGTATTCCTTTACTACTTTAACTAATTCTTTTCTTCTTTCTTCAGTTAGTTGTGGAATAGTTATAAATACTGTTTCTCCATTATTGTTTGGAGTAACACCAATGTTTGCTTCGAATATTGCTTTTTCTATTGCTCCAAGTAAGTTTTTGTCAAATGGTTTAATACTTAATTGTCTTGCTTCTGGAACGAATATTGTGGCAACTTGTTTTACTGGTGTTGGTGTTCCGTAGTATGATACCATCACATCATCTAACATACTTGGATTAGCGCGTCCTGCTCTTACAGTAGTAAATCTTTCTTCAAGGTTTTTAATGGCCTTGTTCATTTTTTCAATTGTAATTTGTTTATAGTCGTTATTCATAGTTATCTCTCCTTCATATAAATTATATCAAATAAGATTTAAAATGTGAATAAAAACTGATACTTTTTATGGTATCAGTTCTATTGTTTTGATATTTTTTCAAAGCCTTCGAGCAATAACTTTTGATATTGATCTGTTAGTGTTATATTGTTACTAGATGAGTCAAATTCAAAATCATCATAATAACCATATATTTTTTTATCTAATATGAATACTATCGCTGATGTTGAAAAGACTTTTTCTTCTGTTTCATAAACTTGTTCTTCTTTTTCTACATTTAATGTAGTTATGTAATCATTTAGTTTTTCTAACATTTCACTATATAGTTTAGTTCCATCAGAGGTTTTGACTAGTTTTTCATCTTTTATTTCATATTTTGGATTATTATCTTTATAATTATAATAATATATGTCAACATTATAATCTTTTTCTATATTGTTTAAAGATTCTACAAGATATCTTGATTTATTATCTTGTGGATCTCCGATAAAGATTACATTGTTTGATGAAAAGACGTTGTTTATATTATTCATGTCTATGTATTTAAAGTTATTATCTTTTTCTATATTTAGTTGATAATTTGTACTATTATAGTTTTCATATTCAACTTTAAAGTTTAGACCATCAATAACTTGTTCTTCTTTTTCTATTTGTGGTTTTATTTCACAGCCACATATTAGAAAAATTGATATTATTAGTATAATGTACTTCTTCATGTTGTTATCCGTTTATTTGATTTTTTACTTCCTCAGCAAAGTTTTCAACTTTCTTTTCTATACCTTCGCCTACTTCATATCTTATAAGTTTTAGAATTGTTCCTCCATTTTGAGTAACATATTTTTCTACTGTTTCTTTGTTTTCAGCTTTGATAAATATTTGATTTGTTAGGCATACTTCTTCATAGAATTTTTTTACTTTTCCAACCATGATTTGTTCAATTCTATCTTCTGGTTTGCCTTCATTTAATAGTTGTTCTCTCATAATAGATTTTTCTTTTTCTAATACTTCGGTTGGTACTTCTTGTTCATTTAAGTAAAGTGGTCTCATTGCTGCTGCATGCATTGCTACTTCTTTTGCAACTTCTTCATTTGATCCTTCAAGTAGAGTTAATGCAACGATTTTACCACCCATGTGTGTATATGAACCAAATACTTGCGAATCTGTTTTTTCTATTTTTTCAAATCTTCTGAAACTAATTTTTTCTCCGATTGTTGAAGTAATAGCTATTATTTTATCACTAATTTTTTCGCCATTTACTTCAAGATTTAGTGCTTCTTCCATAGTTGTAACATTACTTTCTAATAAATCTTTAGATAGTTCGTTTACAAAGCTTTGGAATTTTTCGTTTTTAGCAACAAAGTCTGTTTCTGAATTTACTTCGATTACAACAGCCTTATTTCCTTTGATTAAAATGCTTGCTAATCCTTCTGCCGCTATTCTTTCTGCTTTTTTAGCAGCTTTTGATATACCTTTTTCTCTTAACCATGTGATTGCTTCTTCCATGTCTCCATTTGTTTCTTGAAGAGCTTTTTTGCAATCCATCATTCCTGCCCCTGTTTTTTCTCTTAATTCTTTTACATCTTGAGCGCTAAACATAGTATACCTCCTAATTATTTTAATGCTTCCAATAAGTCAGCTTTTTTCATTGTACTATAACCTTTTATTTCTTTTTCTTTTGCTAATGCTTTAAGTTCTGCTAAAGTTAGGTCTCCAAGGTTTGTTTTTTCTTCTTTTTGTTCTTCTTTTAATTCTACTTCTTGTTTTTCAACTTTTTCAACTTTTTCAGTTTTTTCTTCTTTTTTGTTTTCTTTTTTAGATTTGTTTGCTTTATCTTCAGGTGAAACACAGTTTAGTATTTCTCCTCCATTAACTTCGTTTATGGCGTTTGCTAAAGCTCCAATTACTAGTTTTACAGCTCTTACTGCATCGTCGTTAGCTGGTATTACATAATCTACCATATCTGGATCACAGTTAGTATCTACTATACCAAATACTGGAATTTTTAGTTTTCTTGCTTCTTTTATTGCTGTTTCTTCAACACGAGGATCTACGATAATCATAGCACTAGGTAATTTTTTCATTTCTCTAATTCCACGTAGATTTTTATTTAATTTGTCATATTCTTTTTTAATTTGTGCAACTTCTTTTTTTGGTAATAGTTCTAATGTACCGTCTTTTTCCATTGCTTCAATTTCATCTAATCTTCTTACTCTATTTTTGATAGTTCTAAAGTTAGTTAAAGTTCCTCCTAACCATCTTTCATTTATAAAGTAATTGTTTGTTCTGATAGCATTTTCTTCCATAGCTTCTTGTGCTTGTTTTTTAGTTCCTACGAATAAGAATGTTCCTCCGTTTTCTGCTATCTTTTTAATTTCTTCATATGCTTCTTCGATGCATTTTGCTGTTTTTTGTAAATCGATAATATAAATATCATCTCTTGATGTATAAATATATTCTCTCATTTTTGGATTCCATCTTCTTTTTTGATGTCCAAAATGTACTCCTGCTTCTAATAAATAA
>CAZVVV010000075.1:0-5007 GCA_964630725.1 uncultured Muribaculaceae bacterium | reverse complement strand
GTCGAAGTTGAATGTTGTTTCATTACTTAAGAATTTTGTTGTTGAAGTAAATCCTTTTTCTATTGCTTTATAGTATAAGAATGGTTTTACTGTTGAACCTGGTTGTCTTTTTGCTTGTGTTGCACGATTGTATTGTGAGTAACCATAGTCAATTCCTCCGATTAGTCCTAGTACTCCACCGGTTTTTGTGTTCATCATAACTTTTGCTGTTTGAGAGTTTTGTTCTGTTATTTTTGCATTTGATTCTTCGAGTGCTTTTTGAGCGTTTGTATCTAGTGATGTATATATTTTTATTCCTTTTGTTTCTAAATAACTTTTTGGTATTTCATTTAAGCTATATAATTCTTCCATGGTTGCATCATAGTAATATAGTAAAGATGTTAAATTGTCTTTATTATTATTTTTTGATATTTCTATTTTTTCATTTTTAGCTTTTTCATATTCTTCTTTTTTAATATATTTATTTTTATACATTCTTTCTAATACTAGTTCTTGTCTTTTTTTTGATTTTTCAAAGTTGTCTTTGGGTGAATAGTTTGCTGGTGAGTTTGGTATTCCTGCGAGCATTGCTGCTTGTGCTAATGATAGGTCTTTAACTTCTTTATCAAAGTAGTATTTACTTGCGTTTGCTATTCCGTACATTCCGTGTCCATAGTTTATAGTGTTTAAGTATCCTTCTAAAATGTCATCTTTTGTATAATGGGTTTCTAGTTCAAATGTTATCCACATTTCTTTCCATTTTCTTTTCCAACTTTTTGAGAAGTCTAGAAATAGATTTTTTGCATATTGTTGTGTTATAGTGGATGCTCCCTGAACTATTTGTTTTTGTTTAATGTTTTCTAACATTGCTTTGATTATTCTTAGATAGTCAAATCCTTTATGTTTGTAGAAGTTTTTATCTTCTGTTGATATGGTTGCTTCTTTTATATATGTTCCCATTTCATTTAGGTTTATCCATTCTTCGTTACCATTTCCTTGAAATACTAGTTGTTGTTTATTATCATATAGGTAGAATTTGTTTGCGCTTTTTATATCTAATTTTGGTGTTATAAGAGCATATATGTATCCGAATATGTTACATATTACAAAGAATATAATAATATATATAAATATTTTTAATGTTATTTTTGCTATTTTTTTCATTTTTTCACCTATTTTCTCTTTAATAGTTTGAAAAAATCTATGAAAAATATGTACTTTTTAATAAATTAATATTATAATCTTATCGAAAAGAGGTTTTTATGGATAAGATTAATGTATATATATGTGTAAATGATTATAAAATAAGTACTGTAGGTACTATTTCTGATGGTATTATTAGTTGCTTTAAGGATTCTTTAAAAATTGATTATGATATTAACAAGAAATTGTTGATAAAGGAAGATTCTGACTCTGTTATAACTATTGATTTTGAAAAGTGTAAGATGAATGTTAGTTTAAAAGAGTTTGATGGATGTTTTATTAACAATATAGTGTTGAAAAGTTTTTCTTGTGATGATAATAGAATAGAAATTGAGTATTTGATTGATGAAAAATCGTATAATTTATTAATTATGTATAAAACTTGTTAAAAATGCTTGCAAAATAGTTAATTTTAATGTATAAATATGTAGTGGATGCACATGAGTGTTTAATACATATAATATTTTGAATAATAATTTGAAAGGATGTATCAATATGAAAGTGAATAAGCTAAGTAAAGAGGAATTAGAGGTTATGTCTTATAATGATATTGCTGATTTGTTACTTAATGAAGAGAGTAATTTAAATACTGCAGTTTTATTTAAGAAAATAGTTGATTTATTGGAGTTATCTTCTTCGACTTATGAAAGTAAAATTGGGGATTTTTATACTTCAATGTCTAATGATAAAAGGTTTATTTTATTAGAGGATGGTACTTGGGATCTTAGAAAGAATCATAAGTCTAATGTTGTTTTAGATGATGATTTAGATGATTATGATGATGAAGATTCTGATGATTTATATGATGATTATGAGTCTTATGAAGAGAATGATGTTTTTGATGAAGATTCTGATGATGATATATCTGATATTACTGAGGATTATAAGAATCTTGTAATTGTTGATGAAGAAGATTTGAATAGTGAACAATAATTAGTGGTGATATAATGATAGAAAGATTGGAAAATATATTAAAAAAGTATGAGGAGCTTGATTTGGAACTTGTTAAGCCTGAGGTTATATCTGATATTAATATGCTTACTAAGTTGTCTAAGGAGCATAGTTCTTTAGAGGAAGTTGTTACTGTGTATCGTAGGTATAAGGATGTTCTTACTGGTATTAGTGATGATGAAGAATTACTTAAAGATAGTGATCTTAAAGATATGGCAATGGAAGAGCTTGAAGGTTTATATAAAGAAAAGGAAGAACTTGAAAAAAAACTTGAAATACTTCTTTTACCAAAGGATGAAAATGATAGTAAGAATGTTATAATGGAAATACGTGGTGCTGCTGGTGGGGATGAAGCAAATATTTTTGCGGGTGATCTTTTCCGTATGTATCAAAAGTATGCTGATTCACTTGGTTATAAAATAGAGGTTTTAAATGCTGAAGATGGTACGAATGGGGGGTTTTCTCAAATTGAGTTTATGATTAAGGGTGAAGGTGCTTATTCAAGGCTTAAGTATGAGAGTGGTGCTCATAGAGTACAAAGAATTCCTGTTACTGAGTCTCAAGGAAGGGTTCATACTAGTACCGCTACTGTGGTTGTTATGCCTGAGCAAGAAGATTTAGAAATAGAGGTTAAAGAGTCTGATATAAAGGTTGATGTATATCGAAGTGGTGGTGCTGGAGGGCAAAGTGTTAATACTACTGATAGTGCTGTTAGAATGACTCATTTGCCTACTGGTATTGTTGTTACTTGTCAAAATGAAAGAAGTCAATTACAGAATAAGGAAAAAGCTTTACAAATATTAAAGGCTAAGATTTATGAAGAAACAATTAGGAAACAAGAGGAAGAGCAAGGCAATGCTAGAAGAAGTAAAATAGGAACTGGGGATAGATCTGAAAAGATTAGGACTTATAATTATCCTCAAAATAGGGTTACTGATCATAGAATAGGACTTACTCTTAATAAGCTTGATAGGATTATGGAAGGTGATCTTGGTGATGTTATTGAAGCTTTAATTAATGAGGATCAAAAGAGGAAGTTGGCTCAGAATGAAGATTAATGATGTTTTAAGAAGACATGATGGAATTGATATAGAAAAGAAGAAACTTGCTTTAGGGCAAGTTTTGTCTTTATCTTTGATTGAAGTTTCTTTGTCTTTGGATAAGAAGTTATCTTTTTATGATTATGTTAAATATTTATATGTTGTAAAAAGATTAGTTAGTGGTGTTCCTATTCAGTATATTTCTGGTAAAGCTTATTTTTATAATAGATGGTTTAATGTTAATAAGTATACATTGATTCCTAGGGTTGAGACTGAGTATTTAGTTAATGATGTTAAAAATCTTATTGATGAGTATTTTTCATCAAATGTTAAAATACTTGATATTGGTACTGGTAGTGGTGTTATTGCTATTACTTTATCTGAACTTAGTGATAAGTATACAGTTTTTGCTACTGATATATCTCAGAAAGCTCTTAGGGTTGCTAAAAGTAATGATAAAAAGTCTTTGGTTAGATTTGTTCATACTGATTTGTATGCTTCGATTGATGAGAAGTTTGATGTTATTATAAGTAATCCTCCATATATTAGAAATGATTCTTTATATGTTTCAAAAGATGTTTTAAAATATGAACCTCATCTTGCTTTGTTTGGTGGGGATGATGGACTTTTGTTTTATCGTAGAATTTTTAGTGATATAAAAAGAATTGTTAATGATAAAAATATTATTTGTTTTGAGACTGGTGAGGATCAGAATGATTTAATTGAACAGATGGCTCTTGGTTATTTTCCTAATGCTAAAGTTATAAAAAAGAATGATTTTAATGGATTTAATAGATATATTTTTATAATAAATGAATAAATCTTTTTAATTTGTATCATTATGTTTATAGGTGATATGAATGAAGAGATTTTTTATTATATTTATTTTGTTTTTAATTCTTGTTATTTATATTGATAAATATGATTCTAATTATTATGTTATACCTGATGATTCAATTAGAATTAGAATTATTGCAAATAGTGATAGTTTTGATGACCAATATATTAAGATTAAAGTGAAACAACTTATTGAACCTGTGATTGAGGAAGATCTTAGTAATAGTTCTTCTCTGGAAGAGTCTCGTTCTATAATTATGGAGAATTTAAATAAATATGATTCTATGATATCTTCTTATTTAGTTGATAACTCATATAGTGATAATTTTTCTATTAATTATGGAAGTAATTATTTTCCTCTTAAGGAATATAAAGGTGTAAAGTATGAAAGTGGAAATTATGAATCTCTTGTTATAAAACTTGGAAGTGGGATGGGTGATAATTGGTGGTGTGTGATGTTTCCTCCGATTTGTTCGCTTGAGGTTGAAGAGAATTCTGATATAGAGTATAAGGTTTTTGTAAAAGAATTGTTTGATAAATATTTTTAATTTTTAAGAAAAATTGCTTAAATATATGAAAAATAGGGCAAATGCTTTCTTTTTTTTTTTATTTGTTGTAAAATATTTGTTGGAGGGATTAACATGGCGATTTTAAAAAAGATGGTAGATCATGAATACAAAGAATTAAGAAGATTTGAAAAGATTGCAAATCAAATCGAAGCACTTGATGAAGAGTATCAAAAATTAAGTGATGATGAATTAAAAAATAAAACTGTAGAATTTAAGAAAAGGCTTAGTGAAGGTGAAACTTTAGAAGATATTAAGGTTGAAGCTTTTGCTACTGCTAGAGAAGCATGTTTTAGAGTAATTGGTGAAAAGCCTTATCATGTTCAATTGATTGGTGGGCTTGCACTTCATTATGGTAATATTGCTGAGATGAAAACTGGAGAAGGTAAAACTCTTACTTCAGTACTTCCTGCTTATCTTAATGCTTTAGG
>CAZVVV010000074.1:0-5118 GCA_964630725.1 uncultured Muribaculaceae bacterium | reverse complement strand
ACAAGGCCAGTACCAGCAGCAGCAGGTTTAATAACAACTCTAGTTGCTCCTTTTACACCAACAACTTCATGTGGAATAGTTCTTGCATCTACTACAGGAACTTTTACTATATTTTTATTTGCATCTTGTCTAGCTTTTTTAACAGCTTCTGAAATTTCATTAGCTTTACCAATACCTAAACCAACTAAACCTTTCTTATCTCCAACTAAAACTACAGCTTGAAATCTTCTTTGACGTCCACCTTTTGTAACTTTTACAACAGCTTTAGTATCTAATACGATTTCGTCCATAGTTTTAACAGGTTTATTAAATTTCTTCTTTTGCATAATTACCTCCCACTAGAACTCTAAACCATTAGCACGTGCACTATCAGCTAAAGCTGCAACACGTCCATGATATAGATATCCTCCACGATCAAATACTACTTTTGTAACTTTAATCTTTTTAGCTTCTTTTGCAATTAATTCTCCAACCTTAGTTGCTACTTCAGTGTTATTACCTTCCATATTCATAGAAGAAGCACTAGCTAAAGTAGTTCCAGTTGTATCATCAATTAATTGTGCATAAATGTTTTTATTTGAACGATAAACATTTAGTCTAGGTATGTCTTTAGTTCCTATGATTTGTTTTCTAACTCTTACGTGTCTTATTTTACGCATTTCATTGCGTGATTCTTTTTTTATCATAATTAACCTCCTACCTATTTAGCTTTTTTACCTTCCTTACGTCTTACATATTCGCCAACGTATCTAATACCTTTTCCTTTATAAGGTTCAGGTTTTCTTACTTTACGAATATTAGCCGCAAATTCTCCTACTAGAACTTTATCAATACCAGAAACTAGTATTTCAGTATTACTTTTTGCTTCAACACTAAGTCCACTAGGTATTTCAAGTTCAACTGGATGTGAGTATCCTGCATTAATTACTAATGTATTTCCTTTAAGATTAAATCTGTATCCAACACCGATTATTTCTAATCCTTTAGAAAAACCATTTGATACTCCAATAATCATATTTTGAATATTAGCATTAGTAGTACCATGCATTTGCTTAGTAGGAATTGTTTCATTATCTCTTGTAACAATAACTGTATTATCTTTAACTTCTACATTAATATTCTTATTAAGTGTAGTACTAAGTTCACCCTTAGGTCCCTTAACTAAAACATTATTTCCTTCAACTGTAACAGTAACATTTTCAGGAATTGCTATAATTCTATTACCAATACGACTCATATTAATCACCTATTACCAGATATAAGCCATAATTTCTCCACCAAGATTTTGTTTTCTTGCTTCTTTGTCAGTCATAATACCACGTGAAGTAGAAACAATTGCAATACCAAAACCATTAAGTACTTTAGGTACTTCATTGTTTTTAGCATATACTCTTAAACCTGGTTTAGAAATACGTTTTAAACCTGTAATTACCCTTTCTTTTTTATTAGTATATTTTAAAGTAAGAACTAACTTACCTAAATTACCATCTTTAGAAACTTTATAATCTTCTATAAATCCTTCTTCTTTTAAAATCTTAGCAATTTCTGTTTTAACTTTTGATACAGGCATTGATACTTCTTTATATTTCATTGCATTAGCATTACGAATTCTTGTAAGCATATCTGCAATTGGATCTGTTACTACCATAATAAATTCCTCCTTCTGCCTACCAGCTTGATTTTTTTACACCTGGAATTTGTCCTTTGCTAGCAAGTTCTCTAAAGCAAATACGACAAAGTCCATATTTTTTAAGTACACCATGTGGTCTTCCACATCTATTACAACGAGTGTATTCACGTACTTGAAATTTTTGTTTTCTATTAGCTTTCGCTACCATACTTTTTTTTGCCATAATAACCTCCACTATTTTCTAAAAGGAATTCCCAATTCTTCTAGTAAAGCATAAGCTTCTTCATTTGTTTTAGCAGTAGTTACAAGAACAATATCCATTCCTCTAACTTTAACTACATCATCAAATTCAATTTCAGGGAAAACTAATTGTTCTTTTATGCCAATAGTATAGTTTCCTCTTCCATCAAAAGCTTTAGGAGATAATCCTCTGAAATCTCTAACACGTGGAAGAGCTACAGCGATTAGTTTGTCTAAGAAGTTATACATATTTTCTCCTCTTAGAGTAACTTTACATCCAATATTTTGTCCTTCACGAATTTTGAATCCAGCAATTGATTTATGAGCTTTTGTTATAACTGGTTTTTGTCCAGTAATAGCCAATAAATCATTAACACATGCATCTAATAATTTAGAATTATGAGATGCATCACCAGCACCAATATTAATAACAATTTTTTCTAATTTTGGAACTTGCATAACTGTCTTATATCCCATTTTTTCTTTTAAACTAGGAATAATTTCCTTATTATATCTTTCTTTTAGGCGGTTCATAAATAATACCCTCCTTCCAACTAATCAAGTTTATTGTGAGATTTACTCACTCTAACTTTTTTATTTGTTTTACTATCTAATTCATGATAAACTCTTGTAACTTTATTAGTTTTATTATCAATAATCATAACATTTGAAGCATCAATCTTAGCTTCTGTTTCAATAATTCCACCAGTCGTATTACTATTATTAGGTTTAATATGCTTCTTAACCATATTAATTCCACTTACGATAACTTTATTTTCATTTTTAAATGTATGAGTAATAGTTCCTTCTTTACCTTTATCTTTACCAACCATTACTTTAACTTTATCTCCAACTTTAAGTTTCATAATTTACCTCCCTATAATACTTCTTTCGCTAAAGATACAATTTTCATATAATCTTTATCACGAAGTTCTCTTGCAACTGGTCCAAATACACGTGTTCCAACTGGAGATTTATCATCTTTAATTATTACACATGCATTATCATCAAATTTTATATAAGATCCATCGTCACGTCTAACACCTTGTCTAGTTCTAACGATTACAGCTTTAACAACTTTACCTTTCTTAACAGTACCATTAGGAGTTGCCTTCTTAACAGTACCTACAACTATATCACCAATATTACCAAATTTTACTTTACTACCACCAAGGACTCTGATTACAAGTAATTCACGAGCGCCAGAGTTGTCAGCGACTTTTAAACGAGTTTCTTGTTGAACCATTTCTAATTCCTCCTTATAGTATAACGCTTTCTTCTACTACTTCAGCTAAATAGAATCTTTTAGTTTTAGATAGTGGTCTTGTTTCTACTATTCTTACTTTATCTCCCATTTTAGCCTTATTAGTTTCATCATGAGCGCTATATTTTTTACTATATTTAACTCTCTTACCATATTTAGGATGTTTCTTATATGTTTCAACTAATACAGTAATAGTCTTATCATTTTTGTCACTTACAACTGTTCCAATAAATTCTTTCTTAACTGTTTCTTTCATAGTTACCTCCCTATTTATTTAACTCACGTTCACGAATTATAGTTTTCATTTTCGCAACTTGTTTTCTTAATTCTCTAAGTCTTGATGGTTTTTCAAGATTTCCAGTAGCTTGTTGGAAACGCAAATTAAATAATTCTTCTTTAGCTTCTTTTATCTTAACTTCAAGTTCTGGAGAAGTTAACTTTCTTAAATCTTCTAATTTCATGCGTTTTCACCACCCATATCTTCTTTTTTAACAAATTTAGTTTTAATTGGTAATTTATGTGATGCAAGTCTTAAAGCTTCTCTTGCAACTTCTTCTGAAACACCAGCGATTTCAAACATTATTTTTCCTTCTTTAACAACTGCTATCCATTTGTCAACAGCACCTTTACCAGATCCCATACGAACTTCTAGTGGTTTAGCAGTCTTAGGCATATGTGGGAAAATATTAATCCATACTTTTCCACCACGTTTCATATAACGAGTCATAGCTATACGAGCAGCTTCAATTTGATTATTAGTAATCCATCCACCTTCTTTAGCAACTAATCCATATTCACCAAATGAAAGTGTTTTATTTCCTTTAGCTTTTCCTTCGTATTTTAATCTATGTACTCTTCTAAATTTTGTTCTAGATGGAATTAACATAATTAATTACCTCCTTCTTTTTTAGAAGGTTTTGAAGGTAATATTTCACCCTTATAAATCCATACTTTAACTCCTAATTTACCATAAGTAGTTAATGCTTCAGCAAATCCGTAATCTATATCAGCACGAATAGTATGTAAAGGTACATTTCCTTCTGAATATCCTTCACTTCTAGCCATTTCAACACCATTAAGTCTACCTGAAACTAAAGTTTTAATTCCTTTAGCACCAGACTTCATAGCAGCACGAATAGCTTTCTTTTGAGCAGCTCTAAAAGGTGCTCTTTGTTCTATTTGTTTTGCAATTGATTGAGCAACTAAACTAGCATCTAAATCAATATTCTTAACTTCCATTATAGATATTTGAACATTTTCATCTACTAATTTAGAAACTTCAGTTTTTAATTTATTAACACCTTCACCACCACGTCCAATTATAATACCTGGTTTAGAAGTATGAATAATAACTTCACATCTCTTAGGATTTCTTTCAATTTCTATTTTAGATATTCCAGCATCTTTTAATTTCTTTTCTAGATATTCTCTAATTTTAATATCATTTACGATATATTTAGCAATATCGCATTTAGGAGCCATCCATTTAGATTCCCAATCTTTATTAACTCCAATTCTAAGTCCTGTTGGATTTACTTTTTGTCCCATAAATAACCTCCTAAATTATCTTTCTGATACCACAACAGTTACGTGGGATCTTCTATGATAGAACTTATCTATCTTACCACGAGAACCTGGTACCCTTCTTTTTAATGTTGATGCCATATCTACTCTGATATCTTTAATATAAAGATTATCAGCATTTAATTTATTATTATTTACTGCATTAGCAACAGCAGAATTAACTACCTTCAAAACTACTTTTGCAGATTTACTATTATAATTAGTTAAAATATTTATTGCTTCATTTACGTCTTTACCACGCACTAAATCAACCATAAGACGAAGTCTAATTGGACTAATTCTAACTTCTTTAGCAATAGCTTTTACATCCATTTTCTGTTCCTCCTCATCCTATTTCTTTTTCTTCTTATCATCGCCGTGTCCACCAAACTTACGAGTTAATGCAAATTCTCCAAGTTTG
>CAZVVV010000073.1:0-5159 GCA_964630725.1 uncultured Muribaculaceae bacterium | reverse complement strand
TTCTTAATAATAATTCTATATTTACCATGATCTTCATGAATTTCTTTAACCTTACCATCAATAGTAGCAATAGCAGCTTGTCCTTTAGGATTACGTGCTTCAAATAATTCTTCAACACGTGGTAACCCTTGAGTAATATCTTCTCCACCTGCAACACCACCAGTATGGAATGTTCTCATAGTAAGTTGTGTACCAGGTTCACCAATTGATTGAGCAGCCATTATACCAACAGCTTCACCAATTTCAACCAAATTACCAGTAGCAAGATTTCTACCATAACATTTTTGACATACACCAGTTCTTGTATTACAAGTAAGTACATTTCTAATTTCAACTGAAGTAACTCCAGCCTTAACAATCTTTTCAGCAAGCTTTTCAGTAATCATTTCATCTTTATCAACAATAACTTCCTTAGTTTCAGGATTAATAACTTTCTTACTAGTATATCTACCAACAATTCTATCATATAATCCTTCAATTACAGTATTATCTTTTTCATTAATAAATGGCATAACAGTAACACCAAAGTCAGTACCACAATCATGTTCCTTAACAATTACATCTTGTGAAACATCAACAAGTCTTCTTGTTAAATATCCAGAAGAAGCTGTATTAAGAGCAGTATCAGCACTACCTTTACGAGCACTATGAGTTGATAAGAAGAACTCAGATACAGTTAACCCTTCTTTAAATGAAGATATAACTGGTATTTCAATAGTTTTTCCACCTGGTTTAGCCATAAGACCACGCATACCTGAAAGTTGTACAAATTGTGAAATCTTACCACGAGCACCAGACTTCATCATCATGAATATTGGATTTTCTAAAGAAGCATCGGCAATAGCTTGAAGTTCAGCTTGAACTTGATCTTTTGCTTTATACCAAGTATTAATAACACTTTCATATCTTTCTTCTTCAGTAATTAAACCTCTAGCATATTGTTTATTAATCTTATCTACCATCTTCTTACTATCTGCGATTATTTGTGGTTTAGAACTACTAGTAGCAACATCATGAACAGATACAGTTGTACCACTTATAGTTGAATACTTAAATCCTAAATCCTTCAATCTATCAAGCATAATAGAAGTTTCAGTAGTTTTATAAAGTTTAAATATTTGAGCAATTATATCCTTTAAAGTCTTAACAGGGAATGGACTAACAAGAGGCATTTCACTAATAGCCTTCTTAATATCTACACCCTTATCAACAAAGTACTTACTAGGAGTCACAGTCTCAATATTTTCTTTAGTAGGTTCATTAATATATGGGAAAGTATCAGGTAATATTTCATTAAACTTAATCTTACCAACAGTAGTAATTAAATACTTACCACTTTGTTCTTCAGTAAATAATTTATGTTTAAATGAATCAACTCTAATAGCAATCCTTGTATGAAGAGGTAAATCTCCTCTATCATATTCCATAAGAGCTTCATTAGTATCCTTAAATACTCTACCTTCATTAACCTCATCCTTCTTTTCCATGGTCAAGTAATAATTACCTAAAACCATGTCTTGAGCAGGAGTAACAACTGGTTCCCCACTTTTTGGATGAAGAATGTTATTTGCACCAAGCATTAACAATCTAGCTTCAGCTTGAGCTTCTTCACTAATTGGTACATGAACTGCCATTTGATCTCCATCGAAATCCGCATTAAATGCAGGACATACAAGTGGATGTAGACGAATAGCCTTACCACCAATTAACTTAGGTTCAAACGCTTGAATACCCAATCTATGAAGAGTAGGAGCTCTATTAAGCATAACTGGATGTTCTTTAATTACTTCTTCAACAACATCCCAAACTCTTTCATCTTGATTATCAATAAGTCTTTTAGCAGCTTTAATATTATGAGCTATATCCTTTTCAACTAAACCATGAATTACATGAGGTTTGAAAAGTTCAAGTGCCATTCCCTTAGGAAGACCACATTGATACATTTTTAAACTAGGTCCAACAACAATTACTGAACGTCCTGAATAATCAACACGTTTACCAAGTAAGTTTTGTCTAAATCTACCTTGTTTACCTTTTAACATACTAGAAAGTGATTTAAGAGGACGATTTCCTGCACCAGTAACACTTTTCCCTCTTCTACCATTATCAAATAAAGCATCAACTGCTTCTTGAAGCATACGTTTTTCATTTTGAATAATAATAGATGGAGCACCTAAATCAATAAGTCTTTTCAAACGATTATTTCTATTAATAACTCTTCTATATAAATCATTTAAATCAGAAGTAGCAAATCTACCACCATCTAATTGAATCATTGGACGAAGTTCAGGAGGTATAACAGGTATAACATCCATAATCATCCATTCAGGCTTATTACCAGATGAATAAAAAGCATCTAATATATCAAGTCTCTTTAATAAACTAGTTCTCTTTTGGCCTTGAGCAGTTTCAAGTTTTTTACGAATATCTTCAATTTCCTTACCAAGATCAACTTTCTTTAATAATTCCTTAATAGCTTCAGCACCCATTCCTACTTTGAAACCATCACCATATTTTTCATAATATGCACGATATTCTTTTTCAGATAATATTTGCTTATTTTCTAAAGGCGCAATACCTTTATCAATAACTACATAAGAAACAAAGTATAGTACTTCTTCTAAGTCTCTTTGACTCATATCAAGTACAGTACCCATACGAGATGGAATACCCTTAAAATACCAAATATGAGACACAGGAGTTGCAAGTTCAATATGACCCATTCTTTCACGTCTAACTTTAGAACGAGTAACTTCAACACCACATCTATCACAAACGATATTCTTATATTTTACACGTTTATATTTACCACATGCACATTCAAAATCCTTAGTAGGGCCAAAAATCTTTTCACAAAATAATCCATCTCTTTCAGGCCTTAAAGTACGATAATTAATAGTTTCAGGTTTTTTAACTTCACCATATGACCATTCTCTTATTTTTTCAGGAGAGGCAATACCAATTTTTAAAGCTTCAATCTTATTAACTTCTATCATTAGTAATTCACCTCACTTTCATTATTCTTATTCTCAAAATCTGGATTATATTCCATATCATCTAAATCATCAAATTCATCCAAATCTTCTTCATTATCTTCATCTTCATCATCAAGTACAGCTTCAGCTATATCTTCCTTATCAGATAAAGATACTTCAACTTCATTAAAAGTCATACTTTCTTGAACTTCATCTTTTTCAATTTGTTTCAAATCTAAAACTTCATTCTTATCATTTATTATTTGAATATCAAGTCCTAAAGCTTGGAACTCTTTAATAAGAACTCTAAATGACTCTGGAACACCAGCTTGATCAACTTTTTGTCCTTTTACTAAAGCTTCATATACTTTAACACGTCCAACAACATCATCAGACTTAATAGTCATAATTTCTTGTAATGTATGAGCAGCACCATATGCATATAGAGCCCAAACTTCCATTTCACCAAATCTTTGACCACCAAATTGAGCTTTACCTCCAAGTGGTTGTTGAGTAACTAATGAATAAGGTCCAGTAGCACGAGCATGCATCTTATCTTCAACCATGTGGTTAAGTTTAATCATATACATAACACCAACTGATACTCTATTATCAAATGGTCTACCAGTACGTCCATCATAAAGTACTGTCTTACCATCTTCATCCATACCAGCTTCTTTCATCATAGCAACTACATCTTCTTCCTTAGCACCATCAAATACTGGAGTAGCAACATGTACACCAAGTTTTTTACAAGCCATACCAAGATGTAATTCAAGCACTTGTCCAATGTTCATACGTGATGGAACGCCAAGTGGATTAAGCATTATATCAACTGGAGTACCATCTGGTAAATAAGGCATATCTTCTTCAGGTAATATTAATGAGATAACCCCTTTATTACCATGACGACCTGACATTTTATCTCCAACTTGAATCTTACGTTTTTGAACTATATAAACACGTACTAATTTAGAAACACCAGAAGCAAGTTCATCACTATTCTTCTTAGTAAACACCTTAACATCATGGACAATACCATCTCCACCATGTGGAACACGTAAAGATGTATCTCTTACTTCACGAGTCTTTTCACCAAAGATAGCATGAAGTAACTTTTCTTCAGAAGTAAGTTCTGCCATTCCTTTTGGAGTAACTTTACCTACTAAAATATCTCCTTCTTTTACTTCAGTACCAATTCTAATAATACCTTCTTCATCCAAATTCTTACGAGCTTCTTCACTAACATTAGGAATATCTCTTGTAATTTCTTCAGGACCAAGTTTAGTATCACGACATGGCATTTCATAATCTTCAATATGAATTGAAGTATAAGCATCTTCTTTTACTAATTTTTCATTTAATATAACAGCATCTTCATAGTTATAACCATTAAATAACATGAATGCAACAGTAACATTCTTACCAAGAGCAAGTTCACCCTTATCACAAGAAGGACCATCTGCTAAAATAGTAACACCACGTTTTACTTTATCTCCAACTCTTACAATTGGTTTATGATGGAAACAAGTTCCTTGGTTAGATGCAGTAAAATCAGTTAAATAATACTCATCTACACCACCCTTATTCTTAACAATAACTTTTCTACCATCAACATAAGTAACAACACCATCTGCCTTAGCAACAATAGTAGAGCCAGAATCTCTAGCAGCAATATATTCTACACCAGTACCAACAAATGGAGCTTCTGGACTAAGAAGTGGTACAGCTTGACGTTGCATGTTAGAACCCATAAGTGCACGAGTTGCATCATCATGTTCCAAGAATGGAATACAACTTGTTGTAATAGATACAACTTGTTGAGGAGAAACATCAATATAATCAACTTTATCTGGAGTAGTTAAAATATTTTCTCCATGATAACGAGCTGCCACTGATTCATCAATAATCTTATTATTTTCATCAGTAAGAACAGTAGATTGAGATATAATCAAATCTCCTTCTTCATCAGCAGTAAAATACTTTACTTCATCAGTAATTACACTATCTACAACCTTACGATATGGAGTCATAATAAATCCATAATCATCAATCTTAGCATAACTAGCTAAAGTAGTAATAAGTCCGATATTAGGTCCTTCTGGAGACTCAATTGGACAAATTCTACCATAATGTGATTCATTAACATCACGTACATCCATTCCTGCTCTATCTCTAGAAAGT
>CAZVVV010000072.1:3138-5205 GCA_964630725.1 uncultured Muribaculaceae bacterium | reverse complement strand
ATTCACATCCTCTTAGATTTAAATATTACAATAAAGAAAATCATATAAAACATTTTAATCATATATTTAATTGGTTTTATTATACCATTAAACTTACTTTTTCCATTAGTCCTTGGCATCATTTTAACAGGTATTTCTTTAATTTTATATCCATTTTGTAATAATTTAATAATAAAATTTGCATCCATATATTCAAGATATCCATCATAATTTGCAATAAGTTTTATAATATCTTTATTATAACACCTAAAACCTGATAAAGAATCAGTTATTTTAACATTACAAAATAATTTTATTAAACATTCAAATATTTTAGTTCCAAATCTTCTTAAATAAGAACCATTATATCCTAAATCATCTAAATACCTAGAACCAATAACAACATCCACCTTTTCTTTCATAATTTCTTTATAAAGTTTATTCACTTCTTTAGCAATATGTTGTCCATCAGCATCCATTTGAATAACATAATCATAATTATTTAAATATGCATATTTTATACCAGTTTGTGTTGCAAAAGAAGAATCCATATTAAATACATTATCAATACATTTAACCCTATTATCTAAAACTATTTGCTTTGTATTATCACTACTTGCATCATTAACTACTAAAACATCCGCAAAACTAGCATCCTTTTTTATAGATTTTAAAACCTTATCAATATTTTTTTCTTCATTATATGCTGGTATTACAATTAATACTTTATTTTTATTCATTATTACAACATCCTTTTTTTAATATTAAATTACCCCAGATAATTAATGCAATCATATAAACTGGAAATGTAATATAAACATATCTATCAATAAGACCACCAGTAAATACATGAGATAATATATGAAAGAATACAAATGTAAACATTATAAATACATTTTGATATTTTTCTTTATTTTTAATTGTTTGTACTAAATTAATAAGCCATATAAAAGGAAGTATTAAATAAATTATTTTAAAGAAATTTAAATGAAATTCACTTATTTTATTTACAATCTCATTAGAAGTATAACTATAATCTACAATTAAATTTTTTATTTTTTCTATATTTGGATCAGAAATATAAATCAAATTATCAGAATTATTTTTTTGATAATTTAATGCTACTTTATCATTTTCATTATAATATTTAGTTATTTTCTTTATTGGATAAATTAAATTATAAACTCTATTTGATATATATACATCAATACATGCTAGATAGTTTGAAAAATAAGAATTTATTGATATTAATGGATATTTAGATATATTTTTAATAGCAAATATTGCTGATTCTCTTACAGTGGGTTCATCCCCAGTATATTCAAATATAATAGTTTCTTTTAAAGAACCATCAATATTAAAAACATCATATACATCATAAGAAGTATTATTATTTTCAATTAAATATATAATTCTTTTTCTAGTTTGTTCAGAAAAATAATTATAATCCTTTACAAAACTCAATTCATAAAATGATTTTTCATATCTAGGTCTAATATTAGAATTAGAATATATAAGCCCAGTCTTTAAGAAGAAAGAACTATTTTCACCTTTATCATAATCAATATTAGATTGTATACATATAAATCTCCAAGTGAAAATCATACCAATTAAAAGAATAAAAGGAATAAGTACTAAAGATATAGATTTAAGTATATCTTTTTTAGACTTTATTTTTAATATAGCTAGTACTATACATGGAATTATTGCAACAGTAAAATATGGCTGTTTTAAAAACCACATAATACCAAAAAATATTGTATAATAAACTAACATAATAATATAATTCTTTTTATTATATTCTTTATTTAAAAAATAACATGAAATAAATATATTAATTACACTAAATGTTGTAGCAGCAAATTCAGTTAAAAGAATATGATAATATCCATATAATATAGGATTTATAATAATTAAAATAATAAATAATAACATAGATATCTTATTATTACATTTATTTTTTATTATAATCTTATATCCAATTACTAGCATAACTATGTAATAAAAACAAGTACATATCCTAATACTTAATTCATTATTACCAAATAAAAGCATAAATGGATATAAAATAATAGCAAGTGTTGGACC
>CAZVVV010000072.1:0-3128 GCA_964630725.1 uncultured Muribaculaceae bacterium | reverse complement strand
GTTGGACCACGTAATATATTCCAATTTGAAAAACTTTCTAATCCAAGTAATATTTTAGTACAATCATAATATACAATAGAATCATAGTATAAAAATATAGGCATAATTAAATATAAAATTGAAATTAATGCAATAATAAAAACTATTTTTATTGTTTTAATATTAAATTTCATAAATAACCACCACCACATATTTTAATTCATAAAAATTGATATAACATATTCGCTATATCTTCATTAATATATTTAAATTATATAATACAAAAGAATATTTTACAAGAATTTTACTATTATAAGACTCTTATTAAATCATTTTCTTCATTTAATATATTATCATCTTTTACAATAACAAGTAATATTCCACCAAAACCACCACCACATACTTTAGTAGCTAAATTATCATTAAATAATATTTTCATTTTCATAGTAGCAATATCCAATCCTCTGTCATGTAATGTTGTTGAATAATAGTTTTGTAAAAATTGACTAGAAGATTTACCACTTTCATTAATTAGTTTTAAAATTTCTTCAATATTATCACTTTTACTAATTAATTTCATAAATTTATCTACTCTTTCATTTTCCATAAAATAATGATAAGCTCTTAATACTGCTCTATTTGGTAATATTTTAGAAATTATATCAATATTTTTTACAAAATCATTATAAGAAACTTCTCTTAGATTCTTTTTATTAAAATACTTTGCTACTAATTTCATTTCATTAGATATTTGCTTATAATCATTAATTAGATCATCATGTTTTTCATTTGTATTTATTATATAACCCATATAACCAAATTTAAAAAAATCAAAATTTATCTTTTCAATAATAGGCTTTTCTATATTTTTAAAATCTATTTTTATCATCCCATCATTTAAACATGCAATTTGATCCATTAGCCCACTACCTTTATCTAAATACTTATTTTCTATTTTTTGAGACATTTTAGCCATATCTAAGTCTGATAATCCTATATTATATAATTCATTAAATGATTTAATTATTGAAAGAGAAAAAACTGCAGAAGAACCTAATCCAACACCCGATGGAATATCTGAATTAATATAAATATAAATCCCTTGTTCTATTCTTACTAAATTTAATTCTTTTAAAATACCCATAATTATTTTAGTAGACATAGTAGAAAAACTATTTTCAATAATTTTATAATTATCCTCAATTAAAATTTTCCCATAATTTTCAGATGTAATAGATATAACATTTTTTTCTAATAAAGATGCACTAACTTGTGCTTTTAAATTAATCGAAGAACATATTACTTTTCCATTTTGATGATCAGTATGATTACCTAATATTTCAATTCTACCAGGAATTATAAATTTAATATGTGTCTTCATAAACTTCTCCTACCGCAAAAACATTTTTAAAAAATTTACTCTTTGGTTTTCTATTCTCATCAACAATACCATTCTTTTCACTTTCTATATCATTATATTGTGTATATATAGCACCACATAATCCATTATAACTATTCAGTAATACTTCACCATATAAACATTTATTTATTCTTTCTAAATATTCCTCTTCAGAATCTAAATTCTTATAAGTATAACCATTAGTATTTCCATATGAAAAACCACCATATTCTGAAAGTATTGTAGCCCTATTATGCTTATCTTTTTTGTATTTATATTCCATAAAATAACAATGATCTGATTTTAAGTTTCCATATTGTTGATCATACCAACCACTACAAGGATCTATAAGTCGTGTTTTATCTAACGATTTTATATATTCATATAATCTAATTGAATCATATTGACCCCATCCTTCATTAAATATAGTCCATATACAAATTGATGGAAAGTTATATAAATAATTAATTATATCATGTATTTCTTCTTCAAAAAAAGTTTTTGCTTCTTTATTTTGTCTTTTAAAAATTTTATATTTATTATCTTGTATCTTTATAGGTAATATTAATGGAGTCTTTACTACAATATTATTATAAAGTCCCCCACCATTAACCATATCTTGTATAATTATAATACCTAATTTATCACATAAATAATAATATATAGCAGGTTCTACTTTTACATGCTTTCTTATAGTATTAAAACCTAATGACTTTATATATTTTAAATCATTTAATACAGTTTGAAATGTATCTGGAGTATACAACCCATCTTTATAATATCCCTGTTCTAATATTCCATTTAAAAAGATTGGTTTGTTATTTAAAAAAATATATGGAATATCATTAATAGTATCTATTTTTATTTCTCTAAAACCAAAATATGTCTTAACATTATCTTCATTATATTTTATTTCAACATCATATAAATATGGATCATCAGTACTCCATTCTTTTATTTTATCAAATTCTATAATTATATTTTTATTAACAGGAATTTCATATTTATTAGATTCAATCTCCACTAAACATAATCCATCATTATTAGCCTCTACAAATATAGATATACTTTTATTATTTATATTCGGAGTAATATTTACACTTTTTATATAATCATTTGGAACATTTTCAAGCCATACAGTTTGCCATATACCACTTTGACATTGATACCAAATTGTATTCGGATTTAACGATTGTTTTCCCCTTGATAATTCACTCTTTTCAGTATAATCTTTAACTTTTATTTCTATATCAATTTCATTATTTTTTATATAATCTGTTACATCACAACTAAAAGGAGTATATCCTCCGACATGATGTTTTACATGTTGCTTGTTAATAAATACATCACATATTTGATCAACTGCTCCAAAATTTAAAATTATATTTTTATAATTTTCTGAAAGTTTTACATTTTTTTTATACCATAATTCTTCATTAGGCTTTAATATTTTTGATACTCCACTTAATTTTGCTTCTGGAGAATATGGAACATTTATATAACCTTGATAATCAGTAATATTATCACCATCACAAACAATTTTATATTGCCACTTTCCATTAAGAATAATATAATTATCACGTTTTAATTGAGGTCTTGGATAAACTAAGTCTATATTTTTCATTTTACACTACTCCTTATAAGTAATTTTATTATAAAATAATATAATTAAAAAATCAAGAAAGTCCATTTAAATATAAATTATATAAAGATAAAATAGTAAAGTCATTTTATTATTGCAATAATAAAA
>CAZVVV010000071.1:0-5215 GCA_964630725.1 uncultured Muribaculaceae bacterium | reverse complement strand
CAATTGTGTAACTTTCATTCATTATATAAGATTTAAAATATTCTCCTAGATCTCTTTCTTTGGTATCTATTATAAGATTAATTGGATTTAAAAATGAAAGTAAGTCCATATTAGTATCTACTCTTTTATGCATTACTTGTCTAGTATAAGAGGTATTTATATTATCATTGTAATAACTAATTGCATTTTCCCATAATCCTATATAATAATTAATACTATTTTTAATAATTTTATGTTTGTCCATAATACTACTAAATTGGTACTCTATATAATCAATTTTTTCACTCCAGTAATAAGTCCAGTTTGATTTATCTAAAGTATTTAATATCTTATCATTATTTGTATAAACATTAAAATTAATAACATCTTCGTAAGTAATTATTCTATTTCTAATTTTGGGAATTATCATTAAAAAATACAAATATCCATCATATTCAAATAAAACATTATTTTCTTTTGTAAGTATTATTTTATATGTATTTATCTTATTATCAAGCATTTCTTTATTTAATTCGTATATATAAACTGATTCTTTTATATTTAAATTATATTGTTCAATAACATAATCATCATTATTAAAAGAAAAGTAATAATTATTATTTATTTTTCTTATATCATCAATATATATATTGTAAAAATAGATAATAGCATTTTTCATATAATCCCTCATCTAATTCTATGAATTAGCATAAAAAAAAGACCATTAGTGTCTACTAACGGTTCTTAATTCTATTTCATCATTTACTTCTTCTTCCATACTTCTTACTCTTTCGAATGGATTAGAAATACTTGATACTTTTTTAGGTTCTTCTTCAATTAAAGATAAGCTTGAATATAGTTCACTAATTCCACTTTGAATTTTTTCTTCTTCACGTTCATGTTTTTCTTTTAAACTTTCTAATTCACTAGCACGTTTCATATATTCATTTGCTTTAACTTTATTATCTTCTATTTCACGACAAATTTCATATAGTTCATTTTCTTTTGTTTTTTTAGTTTCTGCTACTGAAGTTTTTTCTTGTTTTTGAACAACGATCTTATCTTCAATCTCATCAATTACTTTATCAGATTCAGATTTTCTAGTTTCAAGAACACTAATTCCTTGATTGATACCTTTTGCAGCTTCTAAAGCAATTGCATCTTGGATTTTAGATAAATCAATTTTGGTAGTCTTACTCATTTCATTTTCAAGGGCTTTGTTGTCTCTTTGAGCAAGATTTTTCTTTGTCATTAATTCTTCAATTATTCCACTGATTTTCATATTTCTTTCATCTAAATCACTGATTTCTCTTTCAACTTGTTCAATCTTTGAAACACCACCAAGTAGTACTTTACCAATTATAGAATCTTTATCTGCAGTAGAAGCTTCTTTCTTTAGCTTTTCAATTTTAGTATCAACATTTAATGTATTACTAACACTCTTAATATCTGGCACAGAACTTGTAATACCACGATATCCACTATAAGGATGTGATTCTTCTATGCTTGGTATAGCAGTCTTTACAGAGTTATCATGAACTACAATTGGTGTTTCTTCTACTTCTGGTTCATTATAAACAGGTTCAATGTTAACTGGTTGTTCTTCAACTTCAGTAACATAGTTAGCATCAGTTTCTTCATGAACTGGTTCTTCTATTTCAATATTTTCTTTTGGTTGCATTGCTTTTGATAAAACATTTGCAAGTTTTTCAGTAGATAGTTTTATTTTTTTACTATCATTTTCTAAAACAGCACTAAGTGGTGCTTCTAATATTAAAACACCATTCATATTTTCAACAACTATTTTTTCCATAATTTCCTCCTGACTATTTAGCAAGTTCGCGAAGAACATCTTTTATTTTAGACCATTCTTCTTCACTTTCTACTCCTACAAATTTATTTGCACCATTTGCATCTGTTACCATTTCAGTAACATATACTGTAATATTTCCATTTGCATCTGTTTCATTTTTTGTATATACAACATATTTTTTTAAAGTATCACTGAATTCAAAGCTAATTACTTCTTCAACAGTTTCTATTGTTCCATCTAACTTAGTTATAGTAAGCATTTTCTTTTCTTTCATATTGCCCTCCTCTAGTTTCTAATGAAATTGTATCATAAAAAAAAAGTAATTTCAACACTTTACGTCAAATTACTTTATTTTTTTGAAAATTATTTTAGATATAAAGTTATATAGTATGAATTTTTTCTTTTATATCATCTAAATTATTAAGTATTAAAGTTGAATGTTCTTTTTCATATCCTTTTGCATCGTAAGTTTTAATTTTTAATAATCTTTTATAAAAATCTATATTATCTTTATTTATATCATTAATATCTATTTTACAAGAATGTAATTCAATTAATTTAAGTATTTCTTTTTTATCTTCATCTTTTATGTTAAATCTGTCTAAAATTAATTGGGATATTTTTTTTGATACAATAGCATGGTTTTTAAAATGTCTTAAATTGCCATCATCTTGATAAGAAAATGGTTTTCCTATATCATGTAATAGCATTACTAGTCTATCATTTTTATCATTGTTACATGCTTTAATAGTGGCTAATGTATGATTCCATACATCAAATGAGTGCCATGGGCTTTTTTGATCAAAATCTTTTTCATATTTTAGTTCTGGAATTAATAAAAATAGTTCATCTTCATATAGTTCTATATCATCCTTAAGTAAAATATCATAAACTTTATTTATATCCATTGTTTCTCACCTATTTAAGTATATCATAAATAAGTTTTTTAATCATTAAAAAAGTCCATAATATGGACTTTAATTTTTATTAATTAAATCTTTTTTTATAAGCTATTCCAATACTTAATACACCAGTTAAACAAACTATTGAAGTTATTACATAAATTAATATATTATCACTAGTATCTGGGTTAGTAGTTGTTTTACTATCTTTAACTGCTTCATCAATGTATGCTAATGCATATGTTGAGAACTTATCACTACTAAATTGTAATAGATTATTTTTAATTGTTTTAGTAGTTAATACTTCAGATTTACCATCATGATATCTAATTATATAATAAGTTCTTTTAATTTTTGTATTAGTATTAATTAAATCAGTTGGTAATGCAATTTGGAAAGTAATTTTATTATCAAGTTCAGTTAAAGTATTTACAATTTGATTGTTTTTTAGAACATTAATTGTTATATCAAAGTATGAATCAAGAATCATTTTTTTAGTATCAATTAATGTATTTATATTTTTTATAGTATCAGTTGCTATTTCTTTAGTATCAATGTTTTTTATATCAACATCAATAATGGTATTGTCTTCGATTGCAATATTTTTATTTTTAAGAGCTGTTTTAAATGTTTCTAGTGTTGTATTATCTGTTGCAATTCCTACTTCAACTTCTTTAATTTCTTTTGTAGTATCTATTTTTTGAGATTCAATGCTTACTTTATCTTTAGTTGTTAATACAACATTAACATCAGAATTAGCTTGAACTGCTATTTTATTAGAAGAATTAGCTTCAACTTCTTTATCATTAACAAGTATCTTATCAATTAAATAACCATCATTTATTGTGAAAGTTATATATTTAACTCCTCCTTCAGGTAATAGCATTTTTTCTACATCAGAACTACTATTGTCATCAGTTTTAACACTTAAAGTGTATTTAGCTGGTGCAATGATTATAGATAAATATTTTGATAAATCTGTAGTAGTATCTGCTGTACTAAGATTGTATCCAGTCTTTTTTGTACTTACAAATATACTATTATTTCCTAAATTACTAATTGTAGGATTAACACTAAATGCATTTGATTTAGTAAGAATATTTAATTTTGAATTACTAATTGTAATATTTCCATTTTCTGAATTAGTTTTATCAGAATACATATAGATACCATAGTATCCTCCATTAAAATCAATAGTAGAGTTTTCAATAGTAGCATTTTTTACAGCTTGTAATGAAGCATATGTACTATTAGCTTTAACAGTAGAGTTTTTAATTTTTACTGTTCCTTCACCTTTGAATTCATTTACAAGTATAGTAGAATGATAGTTTGAAGTAGTTTTAGCATCAATTATACTGTCTTCAATTGTTAAGTTTGCATTTGCACCAATTGCAACACCTTTTGCATTTACTTTAACATTTGAGTTATTTTTAATAGTAATTTTATCTGCTTCTAAACCATATAAGTTACTTTGATTATTAGTAATATTTAAATCTAATTTAGCACCATTTATAGTTAAACTATTAACTATTCTCATACTACGTAATTTTGCTGTTACTGTTAAAGTACCATTTCCTTCGATTGTTAAATCATTAGAAGCATAAATACCATAATAATCTCCGGTATTAGTAAGAGTATTTTCTCCGACTAGTACTAAAGTACCATCTTCAAGAAACTCTATAATAGCATTTTGGCCACTATCTTCAGAAATATTAACATTATTAAGTGTTAATTTCTTATTAGTAGCATCCCAAGTTGCTGTTCCTCCTCCAATGCTAATGGATTGGTCTTCGTCAGTAGTTATGTCGTTTTCTCCAACATAAACTTGTGCATTTACGTTATATATTCCTAATGTAAAAAGGCATATTAACGCAAACAGCATAACTTTTAGCTTTTTCATATATCTTAGCCTCCTTATTGTACTTAAAGAATAGCATATTTTTATTAGAAAATCAACAGTTTTTTAGTTTTTGTTGAGTTATTATAAAAAAAGTAATTTAAACACTTTATGTCAAATTACTTTATTTTTTTTAAATAAAACCATTTACATCCTTCAGCACAATAGTTTTTTATATAATCATCTAGTTTAGAAAAATCATTTATTTCATTAAACTTTTTATTATTTTTATTACAGAAACCTTTTAGTCTTAACTTACCATATGCCATATCAAAAAGGATATAATCATATGATATGAAGTAGTCAGTAATAAGTTCTTTAACTAAGTCATAGTCAAATATTTTACCATCATCGTGTTCTAAACTATATTTTATATTATTAAATTCATATGTCATGTTACCACCAATTTAATTATACAAGAAATTATTCGATTGGTAAAGTAAAAATACTAGAATTCTTAGTCATACTACCACCATAATACTCTGGTATTTTACCATTTATTATTTCATCAGAAATTGGGATTTCATTTTCTATTGTTATTGTATCACTAATTACTGGAAGTATTACTCTTATGTCTATTTGTAGTAAAATATATATTTCAATCATACAATTGTTTACTCCATA
>CAZVVV010000070.1:2364-5408 GCA_964630725.1 uncultured Muribaculaceae bacterium | reverse complement strand
AGGCTGCCCGTACCGGTTCCGCCTCCAGTACATACGGACTCAGCTATGAACTGGATGCAATTGCTTCCTGTATTGTGGGTGGCTGCTCTGCAGGAGGCGGTGTCGGCACGGTTCCCGGTGTTTTCTTTGGCGTTATTATTTTCAATGTAATTAACTATGGCCTGACATTTATTGGTCTGAACTCCTACTGGCAGTTCGTCGTCAAAGGTTTGATTATTGTGATATCGATTGCTATTGACGTACGAAAATACGCACATAAAAATTAAGCAAAAAAAGCCGTTGAATATAGAAAGCTTTCAGTGTATGATGCTAAGAGACGCAAAATAACAAAGGAGAAGTTTGCTTATGAAACGGCTTTTTTTATCTTTTTTCATCTGTACAATGCTGCTTTTGGCAGGGTGTTCTGCTTCTGGTGGAACAGGGACGCCGTCGGAACAGAACGGAGACATGCCTCTGCGTATTACCGCTATTTTGCCTCACGATGATGCCCTATCGGGAAGAAGCGACGGTTACTGGAATTTTGTTATGGAAGGTGCTACCGCGGCTGCAGAAGGAATAAACGCAGACGTAAAATTGGTTGTACCTCAGGTTAATTATGATGTAAGCCAAATTACGGATTTGATCTACCAAGAGGTATACGCACAAGCCGATGCAATTATTGTGCAGGGAATCGATGACGTTGACTATATAGCGGCGCTGAATGCTGCGTTTGACGCCGAAATTCAAGTTGTCTTGGTGGATACCGATGTTGATACGGGTTTTGATTGTCTCTATATTGGGACAGATAATCTGGAGGCAGGACGCAATTTGGGGCAGTGCCTTCTGCAGACTACAGGAGGGCATGCTAATGTACTTGTTATCAGCGGCAGTAAAGGTTACCCGAACGTAGAAGAGCGGCTTCAGGGTTTTATGGATGTAATCGGAGATGTGCCTGGAATCCAAATTTTAGATATTGCGTATGATAATTTTGATTCCTTGACTGTCATGGAAGAATTCAACCGGATGATCGTGTCATTTCCTTCTGCGGATACCATTGTGTGTCTTGAAGGAACCGGCGGTCAGGCACTGTGTCAAAATCTGTCACGCGAAACAACGCCCGTGGAAAATTTTTTCGTTTTTGACCGTACGAACTCGACGGAAAAAGGTTTGGAGAACGGACTGGTCAGTGCAATATTGGCGCAGGACCCGCAGCAAATGGGATATCTTGCCGTTCAGGAGATTTATCGGTATATTACAATGGGAAGTTACAGCAGCGATGTATTGTACACCTCGGCTGAAATTCTGACAGAAGCGAGGGACAATGGGGATGCTGCATAAAACGGATACTGCAAAAATATCTCATTGGAATTCGATCGGCTTCCGATACAGTCAGGGATATCTCCTAGTACTGATTCTACTGATTTCTGTGTTTTTGATATCATTTGTGTGCATACAGTTCCTGAGTGATCAGTACAGTACAATGCTAAATGAATTGCTGGATGTCAATCAAATGTTTATTGCTGTTGAGAATGTCAATCACTACATGTACTATTGCTACACTTTTTTGCAGCCGGCGGACCGTGATCTTTTCTGGGAGGCATACACGGTAGTGGAAGAATCTCTGGAATCTGTTTCAGAAAGTATACACAGCAGCTATTCCCGTGAATTAACTGACTTGTGTTGCCTGGTGAGCAATTACTTAGGAAGCAGCAGAGAAGTGGTTGAAGCACTGGACATTTATACGGGAACTTCCAAGTCGGAGATGTCTATCAACCAGATTACTGCCTTGTATAATGAAGCCCAGAAAATTTACAGCTATGTAAACGTGGGATTTCAAAATGTTTATGTGGACAGTCTTGAGGAGTCCAGCACGACGTACTCGAAAATCCAGCAGAGAATATATATTCTGACATTGATGCAGATTGCCGTACTGACTGTGGCAGTGGCGCTTTATCTTATTTGTTATCGCTGGATTACTAAGCGTATTACGCAACCGCTGAATAAATTGACATGCTTTGCAAAACAAGTCATTAATGAGCCATCGAAAAAGTGGGAACATGCAAGTATTTCGACGGGAAACGAGTTGGAACTGTTTGCAAATACATTTAATGAGCTACTTGATACAATTCACGGACAGATGGAGCAAATTGCGCAAGCCGGTAAAATACGGGAACAACTGCAGCAGGCAGAAATTGAAAATCTGCGTGTCAACGCGGCATTGCAGTCAAGTCAGATGAGACTGCTGCAAAGCAGAATTAATCCCCATTTTCTGTATAATACATTAAACATGATTGTACAGACGGCACGCATGGAGGGTGCGGAAGAAACCGCGGAACTGATGGAAATCACAGCAGGAATGCTCCGTTATAACCTAAGCAAACTGACAAAAATGGTAACATTAGCGGAAGAACTGTCCAATATTCGGGACTATGCGGATATACAGGAAAGAAGGTTCGGGCAACGGTATCGTTTTGATTTTGAGGCGGATGATGCGTGTGTTAATCTGGATGTGCCGTGTCTGATTCTGCAGCCATTGGTGGAGAATTCTATTACACACGGTATCGGTTCGCGGATTGAAGGTGGGAAAGTCGCAGTGAAGATTTACCAAAATGCAGGGAAAGTGTGTATTGATGTGTGCGATGACGGAGTCGGTATCGATGAGCCGCATCTGAAGCAACTGCTGAATACATTGAATGAGTCCAAAGAGGATGGAGACCACATTGGCCTGCGAAATGTTTACCAGCGTTTGCGGATGCATTACGGAAGCGACTTTGGCTTCTCCATTGCCAGCATTCCGGGAAATACTGTAATTCATATGGAATTGCCTTGGAAATCTGCCGCAGACGAGACAGTGTAATAGAAGTGAGATGAATCATGGGAAAATATACGTTGATTATTGCAGACGATGAAGAAATCTCGCGAAAAGCGTTGAATCTGCTGATTCAAAAAGAGTTTCCTGAGATTGAAGTGATTGCACAGGCACAGAATGGTACTGAACTGGTTAATCTGGTACAAAAGCATCAGCCGGATATTGCAATTGTGGATGTGAATATGCCCGGAATCAA
>CAZVVV010000070.1:0-2354 GCA_964630725.1 uncultured Muribaculaceae bacterium | reverse complement strand
GGAATCAATGGAATTGACGCAATTGACATGCTCAGCATGCGCGGGAGCAAAACACGTTTCATTATCAATACAGCTTATGAGGAGTTTGATTATGTACAGCGCGCACTGGAGATGAAGGTCGACGCATACCTATTGAAACCCGAACGCCGTGAAAACACTGTAACCACAATTCGTAATATCTGTGTTGATATTGAGCGAAATCGTGCAGCGATGCGCAGTAATCAACAGATTTGGGAACTGTTTTCAAATATTCAGCCAGTGCTGGAGAGTGAGATACTGTATTCGCTCTTTATTGGTGAGCCTTCCACTGAGAGCTTTCATGCTTATTGTGAAATGCACGGCTACCAGTTTGCGGCCGGCGTTATGGTAGTGCTTTTACCTGTAATCGGCAACAGACTTGATCCGTATGACAAGTCTCAAATACATGGTTTCCTACAGGATACATTTGGAATCAGTTGTAATTATCTGGCAGCGTCAACAGAAAGCAGTATCAGTCTCCTAATTTTTGTCCCGGCTGGAAATGCGAGTGAGCAGCGCAGATGGCTGGAGGACGTGGTGAACGTGGCATTGGAAAAGCTGAAAACTTCCATGTCGATACCATTGTATGCGGGTGTAGGCATGGTATATACCAACTTTGAGAAAATGAGTGACTCCTATCGGGAGGGACTGTTGGCCCTAGCAGACAGGAAAGGGCAAAGTGATGTAGTATTTTACCAATCTGATCAGGGAACTGATGGCTCAAGTCAAATAAAGGTTGCGGCACGTACACTTGCGCTGGCTGTGAGAGAGGGAAATCTGCAGAGAATCAGTACAGAGACTACCTGTCAGAGGAAACTGGTGCATGGAGACAGAAATGCAGCACTGGAACTGTGGAGGCTAATCGGACGCGAGCTAAAAAGCAGCCCGGATCTGCCCCACGAGTTGTCGACGCAGATAAATTATGTTTCTACCTGCCTTATGGAAACGAATTCATACCCAAACTTTATGGAAGTGATCCGGGATGGTCTAAGTCAGATTGCGACCATATATAAGTGTGGATTGTCCGAAAGAAGCAAGGATTATGTGGAAAAAGCGATGCGATATATTGAATGTCATTTTGTTGAGGATCTTTCGCTGGAAGATGTGGCGAAGCTAATCGGGGTCAGCAGCAGCTATCTAAGCCGCCAGTTCAGTACAAAGCTGGGAAAATCATTTGTAGAATATCTGACAGATGTGCGAATGCGTGCGGCATTGACTTTGGCAATGGAAACCCGTCTGACAATTCGAGAAATCGCGGAGCGTTCCGGATACAGTAACACAGCCTATTTTTGCCGGGTATTCAAACGATGCACCGGAAAAACAGTGGGGGAGCTGCGGGCGGAAACCTGCAGCAAATCTGAATAAAGAAAGGATATTTACTATGACTCGTAAATTTGTGTGTACACCCGATTTCCCTGTAGTGGAAACAACGCAGGGAAAAATCCGAGGATTTCAGTCCGATGATTTGTTTATATTCCACGGGGTTCCATATGCAGATGCCGAACGGTTTCAGGCACCACATCCTGTAGAACCATGGAAAGGCATTCGTGATACACAGTCCTATGGTTATGTCTGCCCGCTAATGGATCAGGATGTACCCAATAAAGAGCTTCTGGTACCACACCGTTTCTGGCCAATGGATGAACACTGCCTGACATTGAATTTGTGGACACCCAGCTTGTGCAGCACGGCAAAGAAGCCGGTTATGGTGTGGCTTCACGGCGGCGGGTTCAGTGCCGGTTCATCTATTGAGCATGTGGCCTATGAAGGAGACCATCTGGCTTCCTATGGGGACGTGGTTGTGATTACAGTCAACCATCGGCTGAATGTGCTGGGATACTTGGATTTGTCTGATTATGGTGAAAAATATGCAAACTCTGCAAATGCTGGAACTGCAGATTTGGTGGCATGCCTGGAGTGGATCCGGGACAATATTGCTAAATTCGGCGGTGACCCGGATAATGTAACTATTTTTGGCCAGTCCGGCGGCGGAATGAAAGTTACAATGCTGATGAACACTCCTGCAGCAGACGGTCTGTTTCATAAGGGTATTATTGAGAGCGGTGTAGCCGATATGGGAACAACTGCGGCCAGCGGTGGAAAGAAAGTTGTGGAGGCAATGCTGGCGTACTTGAACATAACAGCGAAGGACGTTGAACAACTGGAGACAATGCCTTATGCGCAACTGGTTGAAGCATACAAAGCGGCGGTTTTAAAAGTTGCCGACCAGGGATGCTACATAGGTAATTATCCTATGCCCAATGCGTGGTGGCCAGGGGATCCTTTGGACGTCGGCTTCACAGAACATGCACGGACAATTCCTGTTTTGGTTGGGA
>CAZVVV010000069.1:0-5411 GCA_964630725.1 uncultured Muribaculaceae bacterium | reverse complement strand
GGTGGTGGTGGTTATTCTACTCATGCTGTAATTAGTATTCTTGATTAATAGAATTATATATAAAAATTTATATAAGACTTCACATTAAAGTGGAGTCTTTATTTATTAAATAACTTTCTATCATTTACTTGACATTTCTTTACACTAGTGCTAAAATTGAATTATAAACAATAGAGGAGGGTACTTTATGAATGAAGTAAACAGAATTATAAATGAAAGTGGTATTTCTAAAGTAAATGTTGCAAAATTTTTAGGAGTATCACGCCAAATGCTTTACAATTACTTGGCATTAAGTAGTACTGATGAACTACCAAAAGATAAACAAAATAAGTTATTACTTCTTTTAGGAGTAGAGGATGAATCTGAATTAAAAAATATTAAAGTAAATGAAAAATATATTGCAACTTTAGAATCTAAAATTAATGATGGTATGGTTGATAATGTTAAGGAACAAATGACTGATTTTAAGGGACTTGGTAAAAAAGAACAAACACTTCTTACTGAAATATTTGTTTTGTTAAAGGAAAAATTAATAACTGATTTAGATTCATCAAATGATACTAATTATAAAACATTAAAGTATTTACAAAATTATCTTCAATCAATGGAACAATTTGAAGAATTAAAATATGTTCTTGCATATGTTGCTAAAATAAATTGTATTACTAATGTAAATGAATATATATATGATGAAGATAAACAATATATTTTTGAAGGGATTGTCTACTCTGCTATGAACTTATATTCAAGTAGGGGAGCTTCACGTAGTAAAGTTGCAGAACAACATAAAAAACTTGAAATGGAAATTGCTCAAAAAAATGAGGAAAAATTAAGTAGAACTGAAGAACTATTTACATTAAGAAAACAAGCATTACAAGAACTTGGTTATAGTTCAATAAATGAATCTAATGGTAAAGAAGTTTTCGAAAAAATAGCAGAAATTATGTCTAGAAAGCTTTAATTATTTTAAATTGAGATGGATAATTATCCATCTTTTTATTTGTCGATTTAAATTAGAACACTTTAAAAATTGAACTACTCCCCCTATTTAGTTTAATTGAATAGTAGTAGGAGAGTAATATTATGATCTTAGTTAAGATAGATTATCTAAATATATGTATAGTTATATTTATTATATTATTATATAAATTTTAGTATTTTTAAATATATATTAGATAATTATAATATTTATATTTAAGAAAAGGAAAGTATTTAAAAAGTTAAGATATTATAATATAAATATAAATCATAATAAAAATGAGGTTTTAGCCTCATCTTTTTAATAAATAAACAACTTCCGATAATTGATATTATGACATTTTTAAGATTAAGTAATTTCATATGTTATATCTTTACTAGTTATATTAAATCTTATATTATTTTCTACAACTCCTGAATAGAAATATAATTCATATATTTCTTTTTTAGCAACACTATATTCTAATATATAAGTAATAGTTTCATTCTTTTTAATTATATTAGTGCTATTGTTATAGCTATTTGGTATTTGCACCTTATTTATATCATATAGTTTAAACATTTCATCTGATTTAATTGTAACAGTATTATTTCTCTTATTAGTCATTTTAATTTTAATTTTTAATGTATCATTATTTTCGTTATAAATAACTTCGTTCACAAGTAATTCAATGTCATCTGCAATTGCTTGTTCATTTACATCATATTCTGGTTTGATTTGAATCTTACTAGAACATCCTACTATTGTAAATGTCAAAAATACGATAATTAATAAACTAAATATTTTCTTTATAATATCACTTCCCCTTCCCTATTATATTAGTTTATCTAAATATGATTCTCCAATCATTGGTGGATCTATTTCAAAGTTATCTGCAATTGTTGCTCCGATATCTGAAAATGTTGACATGATTGGTAAATTCTTTGGTTCTCTAAATACTCTACTATAAATAATAACTGGAGTATTTTCTCTTGTATGGTCTGTTCCTGAATATGTTGGATCATTACCATGATCTGCTGTTATAATAAGTAAATCATCATTTTTTAAATTATTTAACATCATTGGTATTTCTACATCAAGTTCTTCAATAGCATTTGCATATCCTAAAGAATCTCTTCTATGACCATATAATGTATCAAAATCATTTAAATTAGCAAAACATAACCCAGTAAAGTTTTTATTCATTACTTCAAGAACTTTATCTACACCTTCCTTATTTGAATGTGATGTAAGTTTCTTAGTTATTCCTTCTCCATCAAATATATCATATATTTTTCCAACTGATATGACACTTAATCCTTTATCACTTAATTTATTTAAAATAGATTTAGTAGGTGGTTTTAATGCAAAATCCCTACGATTTCCTGTTCTTTTAAATGTATCTTTATTATTACCAATAAATGGTCTTGCAATGATTCTACCAACTTTCCATTCATCTTTAGTAGTTATATTTCTTATAATTTCACAATATTTATATAATAAATCTACTGGAATAACTGCTTCATGTGCTGCTACTTGTAAAACAGAGTCTGCTGATGTATAAATAATAAGTGCACCTGTCTTTATATGTTCTTCTCCTAATTCTTTAATTATTTCAGTACCAGATGCAGCACAATTACCAATAACTTTTCTTCCTGTTTGAGTTTCTATTTCTTTAATTAATTCTTCTGGAAAACCATTTTCAGTAAATGTTTTAAATGGTACTTCATTTCTTAAGCCTACTATTTCATAATGCCCATTTAATGTATCTTTTCCTTTATTATTAGGTCTTGCAATTGTATAGTATGCTTCAACTTCATCATCTTCATTCATATTAATTGTATCTAAGAAACCTAATTTTTTTAGATTAGGTATAAATAGATTATGTTTATCATTAATATGTTTTAATGTATTAGAACCTATATCTCCATAATTTACTGCATCTTGTGCTTCACCAACACCTAGTGAATCACAAACTATTAAAAATACTCTTTTAAATCTCATAATAATCCTCCCTATCTTGTATGGTATTTTAAATAATCATTTTTTACTTTTTCATTACTTACATGTGTATATATAGTAGTAGTACTTATATCAGAATGTCCAAGTAATTCTTGTATACTTCTTAAGTCAGCACCTTGATTTAACATATGAGTAGCAAATGAATGCCTAAGCATATGAGGTGTAACTCTTTTATTTAATCCTTGTTTTTTTACTATTTTATTAAGTTCTAGTCCAAAGCTTTCTCTACTAATTGCTTCACCTTTACTATTTAAAAATATATAATCAGTAAGTTTCCCTTTTAAGAAAGATCCCCTTATATCTAAATACATTCCTAAATATTTTAATGCATACTTATTAATAGGAACAATTCTTTCTTTAGAACCTTTACCAAAGACTTTAACTACTTTATTAGTAAAATCTACATCTTGTATTTTTAAATTAGTAAGTTCACTAATTCTTATACCAGTAGCATATAAAACTTCAAGTATTGCTTTATCTCTATAGTCTTCTTTAGTATGAAGTGGAATATCTAATAATTTATCAACCTCATTTATAGTTAATACATCAGGTAATCTTTTCTTCATCTTTGGTCTATCAATGTTCTCACAAGGATTAATATCAATTCTTTTATCTTTTACTAGATATATATAAAAGTTATTAATTGAAGTAATACTATTTGTCTTAGAGCTAACGCCTTTATTTTTAAAATAGTTAGTAAGAAAGTCTATTATATCGTTTTGTGTTACATCAAATAAATTAATATTCTTATTTAACATATACTTTTCAAAAATAATTAGATTATATTTATATTTATCTATTGTTTTAGGACTTAAATTCTTTTCATATTTTAAATAATCAATATAATCTAAAATAAATGTATTAACTTCATATTTATCTTTCATATGATACCTCAATATAATTATAGCACACTTAATTAAATAAAGTCTATTAATTTGATATAATACCTTTGTAAAATGATATTTTATTTGATAAAATATATATGAATGGATGTGTTAGTATGAATGAACCATTAGCAATAAAACTAAAACCTAAGACTTTAAAAGATGTTTTAGGACAAGAATCATTAATTGGTAAAGATAAGATTATATCTAATATGGTTAAAAATAAAAAAATATTTTCAATGATTTTATATGGAGAACCTGGTATTGGTAAGACTAGTATAGCTACTGCGATTGTGAATGATTTAGGTATGAATTATCGTTTTTTAAATGCTGTTATTCATAAAAAGCAAGATTTTGATATAGTGATTGAAGAAGCTAAAATGTATGATGGAATGATTTTAATTGTGGATGAAATTCATAGATTGAATAAGGATAAACAGGATATACTTCTTCCATGTTTAGAAAGTGGTCTTATTACTTTGATTGGTCTTACTACTTCAAATCCATATCATGCAATAAATCCTGCGATTAGAAGTAGATGTCAAATATTTAAATTAGAGCCTCTAACTGAAGAAGATTTATTAAAAGGTCTTAAAAAAGCTATTAAAACAGAATATTTAAAAGATATTAAAATAACTAATGATGCTTTAAAATATATTGCTAAAGTATCTAAGTATGACTTAAGATTTGCTTATAATTTACTTGAAGTGTCTTATTATTATAATAAGGATCATAGTATTAATTTAGACACTATTAAAAGTATTAATAATACTTCAGTTATTACTGGTGATAAAAATGAAGAAAGTTATTATAATTCTCTTAGTGGACTTCAAAAATCTATTAGGGGTTCTGATGTAAATGCTGCCCTACACTATTTAGCACAACTTCTAATTATGGAAGATTTAAGTATTATTTTTAGACGTCTTAGTGTTATTTGTTATGAAGATATTGGACTTGGTAATCCTTCGATTGGTCCAAAGCTTAATGCTGTTATTAGTGCTTGCGAAAGGGTTGGATTACCTGAGGCTAGAATTCCTCTTTCTAATATTGTTATTGAGATGTGTTTATCACCAAAAAGTAATAGTGCTTATCTTGCAATAGATAAAGCAATTAATGAAATAAAGGAACATTCTATTGGAGAAGTACCAAGTATAATAAAAAGTCCTAATATTGGTTATTTATATCCTCATAATTATCCAAATAGTTTGGTTAAACAAAATTATATGCCAGATAAAATAAAAGATAGTGTTTATTACTATCCTAAAGAAACATCAAAATATGAAAAAGCATTAAAAGAAGTATATGAAAAAATTAATAAAATAATAAAATAAAAAGAAAAGATTACTCTATTCCTTCTTTTAGTACATCAAGCTCTTCAAATGAAAGTCCAGTACATTTAGAAATTATAGTTAAATCAATGTTTTCTTGAATTAAGTTTAAAGCAGTTTCTTTTTTACTTTCCAAAGCACCTTCTTCACGACCAAATTCAAGCCCTTCATTATATGCTTCTTCTCTGTTTTCTCTTATCTCTGCCCTCTTTAACATTT
>CAZVVV010000068.1:0-5437 GCA_964630725.1 uncultured Muribaculaceae bacterium | reverse complement strand
TTTTGTATTTCATTAGCTAAATCAGGTACTATATTAGTAGGAACTATTTTAATTCTTTCTAATAATATATTTATATCTTTTTTATTCTTTTTAAATTCACTATTTAAAGTATTTAATTCTAATGAAATACTTTCTGAATTTTTAAACTTATTTATTCCAAGCTTTTTTAAAAAAATACAAAATTCTTCATTTGGTCTATTAATATTTTGAACTATTTTAATAACAAATTTATCTGTAATATTACCAAGTAAATTTTTATGATTACATTTACAACCTCTACTTTTATCTTTTAACTCACATAAGTATGAAAACTTGCTATTTTTATTATAAGTTTTTGGCCTCATATAACTATTACAATAACTACAACGAAGTAATCCAGATAATAAAGCATTATTCACAAGAGACTTTCTAAATCTTTTATTTGCACCTTGTTCCAATAAATTTTGTATTTCAATATATTCTTTACCAGACCAAAAACCTTTATGTTTACCAATAGCAATTATCCATTCAGATATTGGATTATTCTTTTTACCTTTTCCAGTAATTTGATTAGTCTTATTATAAGCCATTATACCATACTTTCCATCATAATCATTCTTATTACCAATAACAATAGCACCTTTATTTGTAAAATACTCAAATGCATCATAATCCGCATAAGAATAAACTGGGTTTGATAATATATTTACTAATGCCCATCTTGTAAATCTATTCCCATTCTTTGTTTTTAAATTATTTTTTATAGTATATGTTTCAAGCCCAGTTTGAGATTTTATTTCTTTATATTTATCTTTTAATAATATAATAAGTTCTTTCTCATCTTTAATTTCCTCAAGCTTAAATAATTTTTTCTTTTTACCATCTTGATTAACAATTTTAACTTCAGTTGATTTAAACCCAGTCGGAGTATTCCCACCCAACCAACGTCCTGTTTTAGCAAGTTCTATCATATTATCTCTTATTCTTTCCGCTATGGTATCCCTTTCTAATTGAGCAAAAACTGAGCAAATTAACATCATTGCTTTTCCCATCGGAGTCGTTGTATCAAAGTCTTCTCTTATTGATATAAAAGCTACTTGATATTTCTCTAGTTCATTTATTAAATTACAAAAATCACTTACATTCCTACTAACTCTATCTAATCTATAACAAGTTATTGATTCAACTTTATTATCTTTTATTTCATTTAATAATTCTAAAAAAGCAGGTCTATTAGTATTTGCACCAGTAAATCCTTCATCTATAAATACTTTAATATCACTATCTAAAAGATAAGAATATTTAGATAATATTTTTTGTTTACATAAATCAATTTGATTTTCAATACTTTCTCCTTTTCCAGTATACTTAGATTTACGACTATATATAACATGATATTTACTCATATTATCACCAATTAAATATTACTATTTTTTATATAATTTATTCATAGTTACATAAAATTGTCAATTTAGTGTAAAAAAATGTTAATTTTTCTTACTATTATGTAAAAAAAATATAAAATATGTTATTATATAAATGTATAAGATTAAAAATAGTTCTTCTATTTTAACTTATAATAATGGTATGAGACTATCAAATAGGTTTAATATCTTAAAAGAGGAGGTGAACTAATGAAAAAAAGCATGAGTGCATCTGCACTAACTATTCTTTTATTGTCATTTGCATTTGTTATAATGTCTGTCGGATTCGCAGTATATGCTCAAACTTTAAATGTTAATGGTAACGTTGTAGCTAAAAAAGCTGAATGGAAAGTTCAATTTAAAGATACATCATATGCTGAAACAACTGGAAGTGTTAAAGCTAATGCCAAAACTTTAAACACTACTAGTCTTACTTATGATGTAACACTAAATCCTGGAGAATTTTATGAATCTACAGTAACTGTTGAAAATGCTGGTACAATTGCTGCTACATTAAAAAGTATTACATTGTCTTCTTTAACTGAAGCACAACAAAAATATATTAAATACACTGTAAGCTATGGTGGTACTACTTTTGAAGCTACTTCTAGTAATCTTTCTCTTGAACTAGCACCAGAAGCTACTACTGATGTTAAAGTTAGAGTTGAATATGTATTCCCAGAAGATTCTACTGCTTTACCAACTGAAGATGTATCATTAAGTTTAACTGCAAGTTTAGATTATGTTCAAAAGTCAGCATAAAAAGGGGATAAGTGATAATATGAAAGATAGTAAAAGGGGTATATGCTTATGGATTGGCATAATATTTATATATTTAATATTATGCCACATTTTTGTTATATCATCGTTTAAATCTTCTATATATTTGAACTATATTGAAATGATAATATGGTTTATATTGATGATAATAATATTAATTAGCAATGGATTTCCTAAAGATAATTCTTATTTAAAAAAAATAGGTTTTAGATACGCCATTATATATTGCATTTTATATGCCTTAATAGCATACGGTCTAGGAATATTTACAGGCTTTTCTCGTAGCATATATTCCCATACTATCAAAAGTTTATTTAATAATATATTACCTGTCTTAATAATGGTAACAAGTAGAGAAATTATTAGATATATAATTTGTAAAAAATCTAATGGTAAAACTTTTCCCTTAGTATTTATTACAATTACTTATATATTATATGATTTAATACTTTCATTATATTTTTATAATTTAAATTCTTCTGAACAAATATTTTTATTTATATGTTTAGAACTATTTGGTATAACTGCTAAAAATACTTTATATACTTATATAACATATAATATTAGTTTAGCACCAACACTATTAATTACAATTGCTATGGAAACAATTTGGTACATTGCTCCAATTATGCCAAGCCTAGGCAATTATATAACCTCTGTTTTAGGAATATTAATGCCTTATTATATGTATTTAAAAGTAAATAAAATTGTTAAATATAATGAAAAACAAGATATAACAAAAAATAAAAATAAAATTTTTATAATTCCAGCATTAGTAATTATTATAGTAGTTTTTACTCTTGTTTCAGGTATTGGGAAATATCATATGATAGCCATTGCCTCTAATTCAATGAATCCTACATATTATAAAGGAGACGCTGTAATTTATGAAAAAATGACGGCTTCTGATATAAAAAAAGATGATATCTTAGTATTTGAATCAGACAATAAAATAATTACTCATAGAGTTGTTAGTATTATTAAAGTAGGAAATAAAAAATATTTTCAAACAAAAGGAGATAATAATGACAATATAGATGCAGAACTAGTTAGTGATACATCTGTACATGGAAAAGTAAAATACATAGTTAAGTATATAGGTTTTCCTACAGTTAAATTACAAGAATTTTTTAAAGAATAATAAGAGGAGAGGATAGCATGAAAAATAAAAAGAAAAAATTACCAATAATTATTTTTATAGTTATGTGTTTATTTATTTTTCTTGGTTGCTATTTTATTAAATTTAGTCAAAACGTTAATAAAGAAGTATTTGTTAATTATAATGAAAATAGTAATATAGATTATAAAGTATATTTAAAAGAAAATAAGTTTTTTGAAGATAAATATCTTGAAAAAAACAGAACATACATTGCTAGTTTAATCGATTATATATTAATAGATTTTGACTATTCTTTTAATGTTTCTGAAAAAGTAAAAGGTAATTATTCATACTATATAAAAGGAACTGTAAGCGCTAATAAAAATAATAGTAATGATTATTACTGGTCAAAAGATTATATTTTAACAGAAAAAACTACTAAAGAATATGAAGATACAAACGAAATAAATATTAAAGGTGAAACTAAAATTAATTATCAAGAATATAATAATTTACTAAATAACTTTAAGAGTCAATATGGAGTTACAATGGATGGACTTTTAAAAGTTTCACTAGTAATTGAAAACTATATAGAAAGTGATCTAACAGATCATAAAATAGAAAAAGATAGTAATGTAGAACTAAATATACCACTTACATCTTTAACAATTGAAGTCCCAATAGAAACTAATGATTTAAGTAATAATGGAGTCTTAGTAAGCAAAGTTGTACAAGAAAATGTTTTATACTATTCTGTATTTAAATACTTAGGATATTCTCTATTAGGTATATCAGTATTCCTATTAGCACTTTTAATAACAATTATTATTACAAAAATAAAATATGGAAATAAATATAATAATAAACTTAAAAAAATATTAAAAACTTATGATAGTATTATTGTTAACGTAAAAACAATTCCAGATATCGATACACTTAATGTAATAACAGTTACTTCATTCGAAGAATTAATAGATGCTCATAGTGAAGTAAGAAAACCTATTAACTATATAGCACAAAAAGGACATTCTATATTTATATTAATAAATGATGGTATGGCTTGGAGATATGATTTAGTGAAGGAAACTTCAAAAAATAGGAAGTATTAAATATGAAAATTAATTCTAAATATAATATTATGGGTTTTCTAGTAATAACAATCTTATTATTTATGAGTGTAGGATTTGCTTTATATAATCAAGATTTAGGACTTAATGGAAATGTTATTTTAAAAAAACAAGGAAAGTTAGAAATAGTAAGTGCATCCATTGTAGAAAGTGAAAGCACCAATATAACTGATTATAGCAATCCCACAATTGATGGACTTAATCTGTCTTTTAAATTAACAAGTAGTAATCAAAACTCTGAAGCAACTTACTTAATAGAAATCAATAATGGTTCACTATTAGATTATACGTTTACTGATTTTCCTTTTACTGCTAGTACAAATACTTCTGATAATGTTAATATTACTACTGTAATTACAGATACAACTACTAATGAAGTATTAAATCCAGGAGATGTTTTAGCTGCAGGAAAAAGTAAAATATATAAAGTTAAATTTACAATTGTAACAGATACTACTGACAAAGAAATTAATATAGATGGAAATGCATCATTCTCAAGTGATAGTACTGGTAGTATTCTTGCAAGTATTACACCATCAAGTGGTAATTTACAAGGAACAAATACAATTACATGCTTTACTTTAAATGTAGCTAATACATATACATATAATAGAAATTTTACTTTAACATCAAGTAATGAAAACATCTTATTAGTAGATAAAAGTGGTAATTCACTTGATACAAAAAAAATAGATGCTAATAGTACTAGTGAATATGAAATATGTACTATGACTTCAAAAAACAGTTCTTTCCTAAGTGATGAAACATCCACTACTATTACTTTAAAAAGTACTGGAATAAAAGACGTAACAGTTGGAGAACTTACTCTAAAAGTAGATATTGATGTTATTGCAACAGACAAAGAAATACCTACAGTAGGTAATGTTGTTATAAGCATTCCAGAAGAAAATACAACAGAAGGTCAAGCAACAATTACATGGGATAGAATTGACAGTGGTGGTTCTTCTATTACCAATTATTATATTATTTTATATAATAGTGATACTAATGCTAGTACAACCTATGAA
>CAZVVV010000067.1:0-5445 GCA_964630725.1 uncultured Muribaculaceae bacterium | reverse complement strand
TTAAGCAAAATTAAATATATTTTGCATTTCTTTTTATGTTAATCAATTTAATAAAACGTTTGTTTTTATAGACAAATGTATTTTTTTATAGTATAATCTGTATTGGTTGTTTCTTATATTAAATATTAATGAAAGGAGATAATAATGAAGAAAAGAGAAGATTTAATATCTATTTATAAAAATTACTTGCATTGTTTAGAGTATATTAAAGAATATGGAAATAAGTATGGCGATGTAAGTGTTAAAGATGTTTATACTAAATCATTAAAGTTACAAAATTCAAATGATATGGAAAATATAAATAAAAAAGAATAAGTTAATAGTTTTTATTTTAAATAAATTTAATAAATATATATAAATTTTTATGAAAGGAGATTATAAATTATGTTTAAACCCGATAAGACTTATGTCTTTGCATTAGGTGGTTTAGGAGAAATTGGAAAAAATATGTATTGTTTTATGCAAAATGATGAAATTATCATTGTTGATGCTGGGGTTATTTTTCCTGATAGTGAATTAAGAGGAATTGATTATGTTTTACCTGATTTTGATTTTTTAAAGAAGAATGAAAAGAAGATTAAGACTTTAATAATAACTCATGGACATGAAGACCATATTGGTGCTATTCCATTTTTATTACAAAATATACATATTCCTACTATATTTGCTCCTAATCAAGCTTATGCACTTATAAAAAAGAAATTAGAAGATAGAAATATTCAATATAAAGGATTAAGGTCATATAAAAGTGATGATAAGTTAAAGTATAAAAATTTTGAAGTTTCATTTTTTAGAACAACCCACTCTGTTCCTGATTCACATGGTATAGTTATTAAAACATCTAATGGAACAATAGTAGAAACTGGAGACTTTAAGTTTGATTTGACTCCAATTGGACCTGTATGTGATCTTGCTAAGATTGCTCAAATAGGTACTGAAGGTGTAACTTTATTGATGACTGAAAGTACTAATGTTTTGGATGAAGGATTTTCTTTGTCTGAATCAAAAGTGGATGAGGCTTTAAATGAAGTGTTTTCAAAGCATCAAGATAATAGATTAATTATTGCTACTTTTGCATCAAATATATATAGACTTAAACATATTATTGAAACATGTAAAAAGTTTGATAGAAAGATTTGTATTTTTGGAAGAAGTATGGAAAATAATATAAATATTTCAATTGAAGGTGGATATATAGATGCTAAGAATATGATTGTTACTCCAGAGGTTGCTAATTCTATGGATCCTAGTAAGGTTGCTTTGCTTTGTACTGGTACTCAAGGTGAACCACTTGCGGCGCTTTCTCGTATTGCAGATGGTATTCATAAACAAATTAAGTTAATGCCAAATGATATAGTAATATTTTCAAGCTCTGCTATTCCAGGTAATGCTAATGCGATTGCTAATACAATAAATAATTTGTATTTAAAGGGTGTTAAGGTATATACTACATCAAATGATAGTGAGATACATGCTTCTGGTCATGGTATGACTGATGAGTTAAAGCTTATGATTAGACTTACTAATCCTAAGTATGTAATGCCTATTCATGGAGAATATAGAATGTTAAAAAGACATGCACAACTTGCTACAGAGTGTGATGTTTTAAAGGAAAATACTTTTGTACTTGATAATGGTGATGTTTTAGAAATGGATAAAGGTCATATTACTAAAGTTGGAAGTTTTGATGTTTTAGAAACATATGTAGATGGTAATAGAATTGGTGATATTTCTACTGCAGTATTAAATGATAGAAAGAATATGGCTAATGATGGTATTTTAGTAGTTATTGCAAATATAAATATAGAGGAAAGAATAATATTGTCTAAGCCAATGGTTACTACTAGAGGTTTTATATTGATTAATGAAAATGAAGAATTAATTAAACAAATTGAAAAGATATCTGAGAATACTATTACTACCCTATTTAAGAATAAAAAGACTACGTTTAATGATATTAAATTAGAGCTTACTAAGACTTTAACACAGTTTGTAAAGGAATCAACTGGTAGAAAACCAATTGTGTTAACTGTTTTACTTAATTCAAAAAAGAAATAAGATTTGTTTATACTTATTTCTTTTTTTATTTAATTATGGTTTTAAAGCAGTAATTGGCACTAAATAAACACCTGACTTTGGATCTTTTATAATATTTTCATTATATCCACATATAACGCACATAAACTTAGGTTTCTTTTTCATGCTACTACTGAACTTTAATAGATTATCTCTAGCTTCTTCGAATTGATCAAATCCTAATTTAATTTCTACTGCAGCATATTCTCCGTTTTCAAATTCAAGAATAGAATCTACTTCTAATCCAGTAACATTATCTCTAAAATGATATAGTTTTCCATTCAAATAGTCCATATATATTTTTAAATCTCTTTCTACCAATGATTCAAATAAGAAACCAAAAGTTTTTAAATCTGCAATCATTTTTTTGCTATTAAGATTTAATAATGCTACTGCTAAAGATGGATCAGTGAAATGTTTTTTTTCATTTTTTCCAATTCTTTCAGGTGATCTATAATTAGAACTATAACTTGGTTGATTGCTAAATAGATTTAGATTGTCTAATATATCTAGGTATTCACTAATGGTTCTTTTATCAATATTAAAATCATCATTATCACTTATATCTCTAATTAGAGTATTATTACTTACAATTGTTGATTCGTTTCTAGCAAGTGATTTTAATAGTTTTTCCATTTTTATCCCATCAACATTTCTACTTTCATATATATCTTTTTCAAGAATTGAATTAATATATGATTTAGGCATAAATCCATATTTATCACTTGGAACATTAATGTTAGCAGGCCACCCACCGCGTATAATTAAATCTGCCAATTCTTCTAGTGAAGGTTTTTTTACTGTTTTTACTATTTCTTTTCCATTGTACATATCCATTATTGAAATATCTCCAGTAGAATCATTAGATTCATATAAACTCATTGTATTCATTTTTAATCTAGATATTCTTCCTGCTCCAGAATGAAATATTTCTTTGTTATCGTTTAATGAAGTTGAACATGATAAGATATAGTTTCCTTTTGTTTCTAATGAATCGCATTTTCTTCTTATTTTATCCCATACTGATGGTTCTCTTATCCATTCATCAATAAGTTCTGGTTTTTCTTCGTTTAAAACTAATTCTGAATCTAATTTAAAACGACTTCTTATTGATTCATCATCCATATTAATAACTGATGATGCATGGTTAAGGGAAGTATATGTTTTACCACACCATTTTGGTCCTTCGATTGATACAGCACCAGAAACTTGTAATAATTCATCAATTTTTTTATCAATAAGTCTTGGCATATAATTATTTGGTTTTAAACTCATAATCAGTCACCTCTTTCTTATTTAATTATACGCTTATTATTATTATTAGTCAATTATTATGTACCATTTTTAAGAATTTTTATGTACCATTTTTAAGAGTTTTTATGTACCATTTTTAAGATATATAATTACTATATAATAAAAAGTACTTTTTCAAGTACTTTAATTAAAAATCATTATAATGTTCAACAGTATCTAGTTTATAGCTTACTACATCTTTGGAATCAATATCTGTATAATAGGCTTTAAACTTCCAAGTTTGTCCTTTTCCTAGGTTATCTATATATGCATTAGCAGTCCCTAGTAAGTCGCCATCTTTATCATATACATTGTAAGATATATTTACATAGTTACGGCATTCATCTTCAAGGGTATTTTTTATTGTTCCTGTAACATAGTATGTATCTGTTTCTTGATCATAAAATCCTTTTACTGTTGTGTTATCTATTTTAAAGCTATCATCTATTATTGTATAGTTTCCTTCTTCTACTATTCCTACTTCATCATAGTCATTTGATATAAAGTATATTGTTATTCCTATAAATACTAAGACTGGTAAAAGCATAAATATTGTTGCTAGAACTATTATTAGGATTACCCAACCTGGTAATTTCTTTTTATTTTCTTTTTTCATATTTTTTCTCCTTAATTTTTTATATCTTTTTTAGTAAATACTAAATTACTAGTTATATATAAAATAATACTATATATTCCAAGAACTATTAATGCTTTTGTAAAGGTATAATATATTTGATAAATATCAAAATTGCTATATAATGTTAGCTTATTGCTTGGAATAAATTGCTTAAATGATAAATATGGTAAGAAAGTATAATCTATATATTTAAAACCAAATACCATTAATAAAGCAGTTGCTATATTTTGACCCATGATTACAAATATTGATAATCCTACTGATAAAGCAGTATTATTTATAACAGTAGATAAGAAGAAAGCTAATAATCCCATAAATACAAGAGGTATCATTTGTATACCTAATGAAGTTAAAGAATTAACCAACATTGATGTTTTAACTACTTCATTGTTTATTATAGAAAGATCATTTATAAGTAAATTACTAAATCCGTAGGCAATACCAGTTGTAATAAATGATAATGTAAAAGTAAATAAGCTAAATAATATTATTAAACTTACTATGCATAAGAATTTAGAAAGAAGTATTTTCCATCTTTTACTAGGTCTTATTACAAGTAATCTTATTGTACCTTTTTGGAATTCATTAGAAACAATTCCTCCCGCTAATATGGTTATTAATATACTAATAATAACTATATTATAAGAAATTAAATCATTGAATGTATCTTTAGCACTATTAGAATAATTAAAATTATTTTTTATAGCATAATAACTAATAGATATTTTATTATCTAATTCTTTATTCTTTTTATTAATTAGATCAACATATTTACTATAAGATGTATCATTATTAGTTTTTATATATTCATCTTTAGTCATAGGGACTTCTTTATTATTATAATATTCAATTATTTTATTTGCTTCTTTTGCTCTAAAATCATCTTCATTAACTATGTTTAAACTAATTAATTCTTTATATAAATTAATCATTTCTTTATCTTTATTAGAAGTTTCATTTAAACATTTTTTTAAATACCAAGTATAATCATTACTTTCAATAACTTTTTCAAGTTCATTAATATTTTTATTTACTTTATTTAATTCAGTATTTAATTCTTCTTTAGTATATGTTAAATATTCACTAAAATCAAATTCATCAATATTTATATTGGTAATATTTTTATCATTAATAAGATATTTAAGTGTAATAGCTTTTATTTTAGATTCAGTATATTCATAATACAATCTTTCTTTAAAGTTACTAGATTTTTCTTTTTTTGAAATAGCTTTTTTAACAATATTAATTTTTTCATTAATTATATCATTGTTTAATAGTTCATTATCAGTCTTTGCATCTTTAATTAATGTTGCTTGATAGTCTTCGACTAAATAAGAATAAAATAATGGATAATTTTCTTCAGTACCAGTAAATGCTTTATATAAAAATGGTAAGGCTCCTGAGAATAATACTAATATAGATAATATAATTATAAAACT
>CAZVVV010000066.1:4890-5555 GCA_964630725.1 uncultured Muribaculaceae bacterium | reverse complement strand
TTTTCAAACACGCACTGATCACTTGCGTGATTGATATATTATTTATATTCATTTTAGGTATTATAGTTTTAGTACATGAAGGAGGACATTTTTTATTTGCTAAACTAGTAGGAGTCCATGTATATGAGTTCTCCATAGGAATGGGTCCTAAAGTTATTCAAAAAATTGCAAAAGATAAGACAAAATATTCAATAAGATTAATTCCAATAGGGGGATTCGTTTCATTAGCGGGAGAAGAAGTTGATCCTGAAATGTTAAAAAAACATAAAGGAAGCAATCTTCAAGATAAAAAACCATGGCAAAGATTTTTAGTAATGTTCATGGGAGTAGGATTTAATTTTATATTTGCATTTTTAATATTAATTTTATCTGGCTTAATATTTGGCTCTCCTAGCACAGAACCTATAATTACTGAAGTAGCGGAAAATTATCCTGCCGCTAAAGCGGGAATTGAAGCCAATGATAAAGTATTAAAAATAAACGATCATAAAATTACTTATAAAGATGACATCTCATTATATTTAGCTCTTGAAGATTTAAATGATACAGTAGTATTTGAAATAGAAAAACCAGATAAAACTATAAGAACATATCAAGTTAAACCAGTAAAAGAAATATCAAGTGATAAGAGTGAAAAATACGTTGTAGGTATAGCAATGAAAAGC
>CAZVVV010000066.1:0-4880 GCA_964630725.1 uncultured Muribaculaceae bacterium | reverse complement strand
GCGAAACCTATCATGGACTTGGTAACGCTATAAAATATGGAATTAACGAAGGACTAGCAATATTTAAACAAATGTATATTGTTTTAGGAAACCTATTTACTGGGGGAGTATCAATTAATCAATTAAGTGGTCCAGTTGGTATATATTCAGTCGTGGGTCAAATGAGTAAACAAGGACTAGTAGCTTTGCTATATTTAATGGCACTTTTAAGTATAAATGTTGGAGTAATTAATATATTACCATTCCCAGCATTCGATGGAGGAAGAATACTATTCTTATTAATTGAAAAAATTAAAGGAAGTCCAGTAGATTCAAAAGTAGAAAATACAATTCATTCAATAGGATTCATTCTACTAATAATATTAATGATATATGTAACATGTAATGACATATTAAGATTATTTTAGAAAAAATAGACTATGACTTTTAACTAAATATGTAAATCTAGTGTAAATATATGTAAAAAAGATACGTAAACTACGTATTTTTTTTATTTTTTTTAAGGAAATTATCATAAAAGATGCGTTCTATATATATGAGAGGTGATAATAGGTGAAAAAATATGACTATGTCTTACAAACCAATTCCTTTGACTGCGGCATTGCATGTTTACAAACAATTTTCTTACTCCATAACAAAAGAATTAATAAAACATCACTAACATCTTTAATAAATAAAGAAAAATATGGTGTATCTATGTATGACTTAATTACAACAAGTAAATCTCTTGGACTTAACGCACTTGGTGTATCATCAAAAATAGACAATATGAAAGAAAATTTACCATGCATTGCACATACTATAATTGATAAAGAAATGTATCATTTTATAGTAATATTAGAAATTTATAAAGATTATATCTTAGTAATGGATCCTAGTTATGGGTTAAAAAAAATAGACCGGTCAATATATAACTCTATAACTACAAATAAGTATATAATATTTTCTGATACTAAGTTTAAAAAAATTAAAGATGTAAGACTAAAAAAAATAATACTTAAAATATATTCTTTAAATAAAGGAATAATATTTAAAAGTATAATTTTATCTATAATATATTCACTCTTTTCATTAGCATTTAATTACTACTTATCTACCATTGTATCTGGATATACTAAATCATTTAATTATCTTTTAATAATATTTATTATTTTTATAAATATAGCAATATTTAAGATGTATATGTATTTTCAGAAAAATAAATTGCTAATAGAAATTAATAATAATATAGATGAAGAAATAACTAAAACCACTCTAAGTCACTTATTATACCTCCCATATGATTATTTTATTGAAACAACATCCGGAGAAATTGCTACCTTTATATCAGATATAGAAAACTTTAAAGACATAATTAGTAAAATACTAATATCTACTATTTTAGATATAATATTTATTATCTTTATATTAATCTATATATCTTTTATAAATATATTTTATGTAGTAATATTTATTATAATTATTATAGTTCTTATGATACTTTCATTTAGTTATCAACAAAAACTTAACCAAAATTATAAGACTTTAAAAGATAAGAAAATAAAGACTTCATCTTATCTTTATGAAACATTAACTTCTTTTAATACTATTAAAAACTTAAGCATTGAAAATAAAATAATAGATAATTTAGTAAACAATAATAGTATAACTTTAGAAAAAAATAATAAGTATTTAAAAGAATATTATAAGTTTGATTTAATAAATAATTATTTAATAGATATGTTTTATCTACTTGTAATAATAATTTCAGTATTTATAGTAAAAACAATAAACAGTAGTATATCAAGCACTATATTAATAGGTAATATATTTTATTTATTTATTGGTTTACTTAGTAATGTATATGAAAATATTACAATGAAAAAAATATATAAGACATCAGTAGACAAAGTATTAGATATATTAGAAATGAAAAAAGAAGAAAAAACAGATAATAAATTTAATAAGATAAGAGAAATAGTATTTAATAATGTATCTTATGTAAAAAATGATAAGACTATTATTAGCAATCTTAATTTGAAATTAAAAGAAAAAGAAAATGTTTTTATAACGGGGGATTCTGGTATAGGAAAATCTACGATTATAAGATTACTTCTAAGAAATCATAAAATAACAAGTGGTAAGATTATGATAGACAATATTGATATAAATGATTTGAGTCTTTCTTTTATAAGAAATAATATAACTTATGTTAGTCAAAATGAAACACTTTTTCAATCTACAATTAAAGAAAACTTAGATTTAATAAATAATTCTAAAGATAGACAATTATTATGCTGTAAGACAACTCTTTTAGATAAGACATTTAATACTGATAATTATTTAAATATCTTTTTAGAGGAAAATGGTAATAATATATCTACTGGACAAAAAAAGAAAATAATAATAGCAAGAGCTTTATTAAAAGCAAAAGATATATTAATTTTGGATGAAAGTTTTAATGAAATATCTATTAATGAAGAAAGAACAATACTAAAAAATATTTTTAATAATTATCCATATTTAACTGTGATATTAATATCGCATAGACAAGATAATAGTGATTTATTTGATAAGATTTATAAAATAAAAAGGAGGAATACAAATGAATAAATTAAATAATAAAGAATTAAGAAATACATATGGTGGTATATCAGCATGGGCAATAATTGGAGCATTAGCGGCATTTATTTTTGCGACAGGAGCATTAGATGGGTACACAAGACCACTTAAATGTAATAAATAACAATGAATTAAAAACTACTTATGGTGGTTTAAGTATAACTGCTTCAATTATTAGATATGCTACTCAAGCTTTTAATACTATATATGATATAGGAAGAGGATTTGGTTCTTCACTCAGAAGAATTAAGAGTAAAAATTTATGCAAATTTTAAAAGAAAAATTAACAAATAAAACAATACAAACTATTTTAATAATCTTGTCTTTTCCCTTAGTAGTACAACTCATGTACTTTATATATAAAATGGGTATGATCTATGGAACAATAATTAGAAAACTTTTATGTATGTAGTTTCTTCTTATTAAAACCTCACTTAAAGTGAGGTTTTATTATTTATAGTTATACTTTCTTTGATTTTTATGTTATTATATTTATATAAAGGTGATAATTATGAATCAAAATGAAATAATAAGTAAATTAAAGACAAAAGAAAACGATATTATGAATAAGATGGAAAAACTTGGTTATAATAATGAGTATATAACCTTTGAAAATCATACTATTAAAAATAATAAGATGTTTAATGAAATAAAAAGTAATTTTAATTTTGGTTTTTTTGGATACTATTCTAAAGATTTACATAATATGTTTGATAAATCTACTAAATATTCTCTATATAAATATATGCCTTCCTCTGTCTTAGAATATTATTATACATTTTTATTACATCTTGAAGAATATATAAATGATCAAGGCTCACTTGATTTTTATGAAGATAAAGTTGGTATTAAAAAATATGCACAAATAAAGGGAGAATATTATAAAAAAGCATATAAGAAAGAATATAAGAAAAACCCTTTTACTCATGTTAAACAATTAAATAGTGATGAATACTTACTCAAAATAATAAAAGAAAAATTAGAACTATTTAATAGTTATGATGAAGATTTTATTAAGTTTAAAATAAATGAACTATCTAATGAACTTAATAATTATTTACCTAAGTATTTTAATAATAAAAAAGGATATGGTTCCACTATCGGATGCATAAATGGAACATTTTATCAAATGAAACAAGAAGAAATATTAGAAAGATTTAAAGCAAATAATATAAAAGGAATAGAATCAATTAATAAAGTAATGGATAAAAAACATTTATTATATAGATTAGTGGGACTTTATTATGCAGATAAATATAAAAATGAATATTCAAAAGATGATTTTGTTTTATACTTAAATAAAATATCTAATATTTCTCATATGTTAAAAGAAGACTTTGAAACTAAGTATGAAATTGATCCATATATAGATTTATTAAAATTAGCAAAAGAATATAAAAATAAAGATAATAAAAAATATAAGTTAGATAGTAAAAAAGAAACAATTATTATTGATGATGGATACCAACAAGATATGTTTGATATGTTAAAACCAAAAATAAAATAAATTAGTACTTGAAAAAGTACTTCTTTTATTATAAAATTAAGATATAAGAAAATATGGAGGTAAAACTATGAAAAACAAATATTCGCGTTGGGGGGGGGTTCAATTTAAATAACCCTAATAAAAAGAAAGTACTATCAATAGTTTTTTTATCATTATTTAGTATAGCATTAGTATCTTTTGGAACATATGCAATATGGAATAGTGAATTATTAACTGGCAATAGTAGTATTTCAACTGGACAAATAAAGATGAGTTATACTGAATCTAATGAATTAAGTATAAGTAATGCTTTACCTATGAAGGATGAAGAAGGGAAAGTATTAACTGATTATTTTGATTTTCAAGTATTAACTTATATTAAAACTAATAAAAATGATAGTACTTTAAGAAAACTAAAATATAATATAGTTTTAGAACCAATTAAGATAACTGGTACTGATAATGAAACAAATGAAATTCTTGGCGAATATGATTCATCAAGTGATAAATTTGAAGGTGCAGCTTCTTATTTTGGGAGTTTATTTAAAGTATATTTAACTAAAGTAGTAGATGGAAAAGAAGAAGAAGTGACAGGACCAATTAATATAGCAGATTTAGCGGACTTAAATGATTATATATTAAAGTCACAAGAAGAAGTATTTAAAAATGGGAAAGATAGTGTAATAACATATTATAGATTAAGAATATGGATGGATGAAGATGTTGATCCTAGCGAAGAAGGATTGGATTATTATACAGCAAGTTATAAATTTAGAGTAAATGTTAATAGTGA